>JBBIQY010000059.1:0-26079 GCA_037442085.1 Anaerolineae bacterium | reverse complement strand
CAAAGGCGACCAGCACTCCATGTTGCGTGTTTGCCATCGGCCAGTCCGAAGAACCAGTTATCACAGGCAGTACCTCCGCCCGAGAGGCTACCCGCGGTGGACTGAACTGTGCAAGATCGCATCTGATCCAACGATTCGGGCACTGATTGCACAAAAGTTACGCTAGATAATTGCTGACTGTTATAAGCTAATTCTCGCGTCAGGGCGGATGGTTTTCGTTGGACAGCGTTGGGTGGGGATAAGTTAGCTTGCAGAAGTGACTGCCAATCGTCGCGGAGCGCGCAGAGAGTTTTGCTATAATCGCCTCTGCCGTTGGAGAGGTCGCCTAGTCCGGTCTATGGCGCGCGTCTGGAAAGCGCGTATGGGTCACACCATCGTGGGTTCAAATCCCACCCTCTCCGCTCCGAGAAGACCGCCCGCTGCGGCGGTCTTCTGTTTCAGCGGCGCACCAGCGGCAGATAAAGATGGCGACAATGAGGGGCGCAAGGGAGGGGCGTTGCCGAGGGGATTGGCGTAGGTGTACGCGACGGCGTGGCGGGCGGCAGCGTCCAGGTCGGTCCGGGCGTGCTATTGAAGGGCGTATCCGTGCTCCAGACCGGGCCGGCGGGCGAGCCGCCGAAACGGCACTCACCATTGCTCGGCCCGCCGCTTGCGCCGGAGCTGTCCGCGATGATGGCGCCGGTGATGCAATTGCCGGGTCCGCCGTCCAGCGCCGCCGTCCAGCGCGTACAGGGCGACCGTGTTGACGTCGGCAGTGTGGGGGGCGGAGGGCCGGGTGAAATTGCCCGTGTAGCGGATGATGTTGGACAGCCGCACATCGTCGAGCCAACCGTGAAATGAGGGAAAGCCCGCGCCGGCGTCGTGCTTTTCAGCGCCGAAGACCAGGAACGGATCGCTGTTGGGATAATGGGTGCGCCTCCTGGCCACGTAACTGATGTCGCCCGGCGGGCCGGAGCCCTGGGCGTCGAGCTGTCCGTCCACGAAGATACGGAGCTGGCCGGTGCTGCTGTTGCGCGTTACGGCCACATGGTGCCACACACCGTCGGCCACGTTGGTCGCGCCGCAAAGCGTATTGCCGCCGGCGCTGTTGCTCACGCCGAAAGCGATGCGACGCATGCTGCCTGAGCGGTGCAAGCTGACGCCATAATCGCCGTTTTCCATCTCACCGAAGATGTCACGATCAATCAGTGTGTTGCCGGTGATCCAGCCGTCGCTCGTTCCACAATTGACGACTCCCTGATTGTCCGTCGCCGCCTTGAGCCAAAACTCCAACGTGAAATCGCCGCCGACGTTCACCGGGCGAGAAGGGTTGCCCAGAGGGATCTTTACCCGGTCAATGTCGTTGGCGCCGTTGCCATAGAAGCGCAGCGAGGTCCCGCTCTGAGCGCTGCCGGGTGAAGGTGATACGAAGCTGGCAGAGGCCAGCAGCAGGCCGACAAGTACTGTCAGGGCTTCTAGGCCAAATATCCGGCTCGGTCGGTTCCCGCCGCTTTGGGCGCCGGCGGCAACGATTTTTGAGTTCGGGCGGGTCGGGAAATTATGGTAGGCCATTGGTAGGGTTGGCAGCGATTTGCGTGGCCATTATATTGGAGGACGCAGGCAAAATGATGAGCCTGCTTGATATTGCACAAGGACTACCACGTGAAAAGCCTCAAGATCGGCGTCATAGGCGTTGGGCGCATGGGCCAGCGGCATTGCCGTGTCTGCGCCAATCTGCGCCGGGCGCAACTGGCCGGCGTGTATGATGCCGACGAAAGCCAGGCCCGCCAGGTTGCTCAGCAGTATGACACAAACTGTTATACCGATCTGGATACCCTGTTGGCGGAGGTGGATGCCGTCACGATTGCCACGCCAACCCCTTATCACTTCGACCTGGCGCAGCGCTGCCTGGAACGCGGCCGGCATATGCTCATCGAGAAACCGATTGCGGCTGATCTCGTGCAGGCCGAGGCGCTGGCCGAGGCCGCCGAAGCCAGCGGCCTGGTCGTGCAGATCGGCCACATCGAGCGCTTCAATACGGCCTACATGGAATTGAAGCACGTCCTGGAAACCATGACGCCGTTGGCGCTGAACTTTCGTCGCCTGAGCGCCGCGGCCGGCAGCAACACGGATGTGGATGTGGTCCTGGACCTGATGATCCATGACACCAACCTGGTGTTGGATTTGTTCGGCGAATGGCCGACCCACATCACGACTCACGGGCTGAGCGTCTTTACCGATTCGATTGACCACGCCGTGGCGCAGCTGGTGTTTTCGAGCGGTCAGCTGGTGACGCTCACGGCCTCGCGCGTGACCGAGCACAAAGTGCGTTCCATCGAGGTCACGGCGCGCGAAGCCTATATTGAATGCGACTTGCTCAACAAGAGCCTGTTGGCGCATCGGCAAACCATCGGCGAGTACTTGAATCACAACGGCCGCGGCGTAAAGTATCGCCAGGAGAGCGTCGTCGAGCGTATCCAGATCCCCATGTTCGAATCGCTGTTCCTGGAATTGCAGCACTTTGTGGATTGCATCCTGGACGGCAAACGCTCGTTGGTCAGCGCCCGTGATGGTTTGCAGGCCTTGAAGCTGGCGACGACGATCCAGCAGTTGGCGCAGCAGCCTCTGTTCCATGTTCCGTCTTCGGCGCCGGCGCGGCAACTGACCGAATTATCGGCGCTCTGATCCCTAGGAGAAACTGAATGAACCTGACGATCGTCGTGCCCTGTTGCAACGAGGTAGATAACGTGTCCAAGTTGGACGCGGAGCTGATGCCGGTGGCCGCAGAGTTGGCGCGCAAGCATGGGGTTGAGATCATCTTCGTGGATGATGGCAGCACGGACGGCACCCTGGCCGCCCTCCGCGAAGCGTTCGGCGACGATCGGGCGCCGGCCGGCGTCACGGTGCGCTTCGAGCAGCATCCCGTCAATCGGGGTTTGGGCGCGGCCATGCGCACCGGGTTTGCGGCGGCGCGCGGCGATATCGTGGTTTCCACCGATGCCGATGGCACCTATCGCTTCGATACGATCCCGACCATGCTCACGTACTTTACGCCGGAGATCGCCATCGTCACCGCCTCGCCGTATCATCCGCTGGGCCGGGTCGAAAATGTCTCGGCGCATCGCCTGGTGCTGAGCCAGGGCGCTTCCTTTTTGTATCGTCTGCTGGTGCGCTGGGATATCCATACCTGGACGTGTCTGTTCCGGGCTTACCGGCGCGAGGTGCTGCAAAACATTACCTTCGAGGCGGATGGTTACCTGGCGGGCACGGAGTTGATGGTCAAGGCGATGTTGGCCGGTTACCGGGTCGCCGAATTTCCCACCGTGCTGTTCTCGCGCGTTGCCGGCGCTTCCAAGGCGAAGCTGATCCGCACGATCTGGGCGCACCTCAAATTTCAAGCGCAGGTGCTGCGGCACCACTTTCGCATTGCACCGCTGCTAGCGACGCCGAAAATTCATGGAGGCCAGGTATGGAGGCCCTGAAACCGGCCGTTCGTCCCGGGAAGATGAAAATGAACCTTGCCATTGCTTACATCCTGGTGGCCGTTGTTGGCAGCGCCGCCGGGCAACTTCTGCTCAAGAAGGGGATGTCCACCATGGGGCCGCTCACCCTCTCGCCGGAGCAGTTCCTCAACATCGTCTGGCGCATCGGCACCAACCCCTGGGTGATCATTGGCCTGTTCGTCTACGTGTTCGGCACCGTTTTCTGGCTGTCGGCGCTCTCGCGCGTAGACCTGAGCTTCGCCTACCCCTTCGCCAGTCTCAGCTACATTGCGATGATCCTGGGCGGCTGGCTGCTGTTCAGCGAACGCATTGATCTCTGGCGCATCGCCGGCTCCCTGGTGATCATGACCGGCGTGATTCTGATCTCGCAGAGCGGCAGGTAGCGGCGGACGAAGCGCCGGGCGGACACACGACGGGAGCGGCACGGAGGCTTGCGTCGTTCTGTCTCTCTTCCCCCAGCCTGGTTGACCTTGAAATGAAGATCGTTTCCATCGTTGGCGCCCGCCCGGAATTCATTCAATCGGCGCCGGTCAGTCGCGCTCTGCGCGAGCGCCACCGTGAATTGCTCGTTCACACCGGCCAGCACTATGATTACCAGATGTCCCAGACGTTCTTCGAGGAGCTGGGCATCCCCGCGCCGGATTACAACCTCGAGGTCGGCTCCGGCTCGCACGGCCGTCAGACGGCGGAGATCATCGTCCGCCTGGAGGAGGTGCTCCTGGCCGAAAAGCCCGATCTGGTCATCGTGCGCGGCGATACTAACTCGACGCTGGGCGGGGCGCTGGCGGCGGCCAAACTCCAAATCCCGACCGCGCATATCGAGGCCGGTGAGCGCAGCTATGATCGGCGCATGCCCGAGGAACTCAACCGGTTGGTGGCCGACGTGCTGGTGGATATCTATTTTTGCGCCAGCCGGTCTGCCGTGAAGAATCTGGCCGCCGAGGGCATCTGCGCCAACGTGCACTGGACGGGCGATGTGATGCTGGATGCCCTGCTCCATAACCGCCCGATCGCCGAGCGGAACTCGGATGTGTTGCAGCGCCTGGGGGTGAAGCCGGGCGGCTATGCACTCGTCACCGTTCACCGCGCGGCCAACACCGACGATCCGGTTCGCCTGCGCAACCTCGCCGCCGCCTTCAACCGCGCCCCGGAAACCGTGATCTTCCCGGCGCATCCCCGTACGCGCAAGGCGCTCGACAATCTGGGCGTTGCCTTTGAGCCGCATGTGCGCGTCATCGAGCCGGTGGGCTACTTCGATATGCTGACGCTGGAAGCCAACGCGCGCCTGATCGCCACCGACTCGGGCGGCGTCCAGCGCGAGGCGTACTTCCTCGGCAAACCCTGTCTGACGCTGCGCGACGAGACCGAATGGACCGAGACGGTGGGGGCGGGCTGGAACACGCTGACGGGCAACGATCCGGAGCGCATCGCCCATCTCTGGCGCACCTTCACGCCGCCGGTGGAACAACCGCCGATATTCGGCGATGGCACGGCCGGCCAACGCATCGCGCACCTTCTGGAACAGTGCCCGGTCGCCTTCGGCGGGTCGCGCCGCTAGTTTTTCGCACAACGCAGGTGTTGGAATGAAGGTCGCAATTCTCGGCGGCGGGATCATGGGGATGACGCTGGGATATTTCCTTGCGCGCCAAGGCATTGAGGTCGAAATCTTCGAGGCCTCGCCCGTGCTGGGCGGGCTGGCCGGGCCGATCCACTTGCCCGACGGCGTGACGGTGGATCGGTTTTATCACGCCATCCTCTCGAGCGACGCGCATCTGATGCATCTGTGCCGGGAGCTGGGCATCGCCGATCAGTTGCGCTTCAACATCACCCGCACGGCGTTCTACCATCGAGGCGGGCTCTACACGATGAACAACATCGTGGAATTCCTGCAATTCAAGCCCCTTAGTTTCATTGATCGCCTCCGGCTCGGCCTGACCGTGGTGTACGCCGGGCTGTGGAAGGATTGGCGCGAGCTGGAGAGCATCCCGGTGGAGGCGTGGCTCAAGCGCGTGAGCGGCGAGCGCACCTACAACGACATCTGGGGGCCGATGCTCCGCGCCAAGTTCGACGGCGCCTTCACCGATACGCCGGCGACGTACATGTGGGCGCGCCTGGTGCGCACCAAATCCACGCGCAAGGGCCTCAACCAAAAGGAGATGTCCGGCCACCTCATCGGCGGCTATGCCGCGCTGATGCAGGCGATGGCGGCGAAGATCGAAGCGGCCGGCGGGGCGATCCACCTGAAACACCCCGTGCAGGAGATTGTGATTGACGGCGGGCAGGTGTCTGGCCTGCGGGTCGGGGGCGAGTTCCGTGCGTTCGACACGGTGGTCTGTACCATGCAGGCGCCGATCTTCGAGAAGCTGATCCCGGACGCGCCGGCGGAATACCGCCGCTTTTTGTTGCAAACCGAATACCTTGGCTGCGTCTGCCCGCTGCTGGTGCTCGACCGCCCGCTGACCGGCTTCTGGACGCTCAACATCACCGATAGCCGAGTGCCCTTCACCGGTGTCATCGAAACGACGAGCTACATTGACCCGCAATATGTTGGTGGGCATCATCTCGTTTATGTGCCCAAGTACACGGCGCCCAACAGCGCGTGGTATCAAAAGCCGGACGACGAGATCAAAGCCATCTGGCTCAGGAACCTCAAGATCATGTTCCCGCAGTTCGACGACTCCTGGGTGCGCTACTTTCTGGTGCACCGCGAGCGGTACGTGGAGCCGCTTCACAAACTCAACGAGACGCACCTGATCCCGGAGATCAAGACCCCCGTAACAGGCTTGTATCTGGCAACAACCGCCCAAATCTACCCGGCGCTGACGAACGGCGAGAGCGTGACGCGGCACGCCGCCGCGGCGGCCAGCGTCGTGGCGGAAGGCCGGCTCGCTGCCGGCGCGGGTCAGGCCATGGCCGCTGTCGTGTAGGGAGAAGAGCTGTGGCGCCTCATCCCTCCCCCGCCCGGCTTCCCTCCGGCGTCGTCTCACTGACGCGCTGGCGCCTCTCGGCCCATCACTGGGCCGTTGTCCTTGGCGCTGGCCTGGCGTTGTTCCTCGCGTTCTACAACCTGGTCAATTATCCGCTGACATGGTTCGACGAGGGCTCGCACCTGCATGTGCCCAAGGCCCTGGTGCGGTATGGCGTCTACGCCGATTACAGCAGCGACGGTTTCCGGCACTACGGGCCGACGGTTGGGGTTGGGCCGACGGTAATGTTGCCGGTTGCGCTGGCCTTCCAGTTGTTCGGCGTGGGGCTGCTTCAGGCGCGGGTGGTGATGGCGCTGTATCTCCTGGCGACTATCATTGTTGCCTTCCGGCTGGGGCATCAACTGGGCGGCGCGCGGCTGGCCTGGGCAGCGACGGCGCTGCTGGTGGTGACGCCCGGCATTGATCTGCTCGAGTATGGCCGACAGGTGCTCGGTGAAGTGCCGGGCCTGTTCTTTATGCTGGCCGGGTTTCTGGTCTGGTTCGAGGCCTGGGAGAAGGCCGGCCTGCGTCGGTTGTTGGGCGTTGGGCTGCTGTTCGGGCTGGCGATGGTGACGAAGAACCAGTATCTGCTCGTGTTGGCGCCCACGCTGCTCTTTGCCTGGTTCGCCAATGGACTGTATTACCGCTCGGCGCCGCAGCGCGTCTTCCTCATACCCGGCAGCGTCGCCGCCGCCTGCTTTGCGCTGTGGCAGGTGATCCTGGTGTTATACCTTGGCCCGTCAACGCTCGGCGAGAACCTGGCTTTGCTACGCGAAGCGACGGCCGGCGCAGCGCTGGTGTTTTCACCGGACTTGATGCGTCGCGCCCTGAGCGAACTCTTCAGCGCCAAAGTCTTTCTCTGGGCTTTGCCGGTGATCGCGCTCTACGGTGTGACCACAGTCCTGCCGCGCCGGCGGGAGGGGCATCAATGGAGCATCCTCTTCTTCCTGGTCATGTTCAACCTGGTCTGGTACGTCGTCGCTTCCATTAGCTGGCTGCGTTACGCCTTCCCGGCGCTGGCCATCGCCTGCTTTTTCGCGGCGCGTTTTTACCTCTACCTGGGGTTGCTGCCGGGCGTGGCGTTCGACCCGCGCGCCTGGCTGGACGTTATTCGTTCCGGGAAGTGGCCGCAAAACGTGCGGCTTGGCATAGCCGGCATTGGATTGGCGTGGCTGGCGCTCACACTCTTGCTGTCGTTCAGCCGGGTCGTCAGGGATATTGTTTTTCCACCCCCGAATGCGCCGCTGGCCATCGCAGATTACCTCAATCAGCACGTTCCGCTCGAGGCGCGCATCGAGACGTGGGAGGCCGAGCTCCCCTTTCTGACCGATCATGTCTATAGCTCTCCCCCCGCCGCCCTGTTACCCAAAGCGGTCAGCTTCGTCTGGCAGGGCGGGCCGCCCCCGGCGCAGTTCTACGATTTCGAGGCCAATCAACCGGATTATGTGGCTGTCGGCGCACTCGCCGATTGGGTCGGCATTTATCCGGCCGAGGCGTTGGCGACGCGCTACGATCTCGAAACGACCATTGGCGCCTATCGCCTGTACCGGGCCAGGCGCTGAGCAACTGCGTGAGCGGGTTGACCCGCACGCTGTCCCTGCCTGGACAAGCCTCCTATTTGGGAACCGAACATTTTTCGCTAAGCTGGCAGCGGTCGGCTTGGAGCTGGCCGGGCAGCGCTGAAGAGTTTTTACAGATAGAGAAGGCGCAACGAATCTGCTCGAGTGGTCGAGCCCACAGTAACCTCGGAGGCAAAGTTCCCTTGAAGATCTCTCTCGCCGATGTGCCCTGGTCAAGATATGGGGGGGTGGCGCTCGTGTCCGGCAGTGTCTTGGCCTTGCAGGTCATCTTTACGCGCGTCTTTTCCATCATGATCTGGCACCACTTCACCTATCTGGTGATCGGGGTGGCGCTGTTGGGCGGCGGCGCTGCCGGTACGTTCCTGGCGGTGCGCGACTGGAGCGCCGAGAAGCTGGAACGACGCCTGGGCAAGCTGGCCGCGGCCTTCGGCCTGAGCATACTGCTCTCCCTGGCCGTCGTCCTGCTCCTGCCTTTTGATCCGCTGCGGGCGAGCGATTTACTACGCAGCGTGCTGGGGTTGGCCGCCTATTTCGCGGCGCTCTTCACCACGTTTTTCCTGGGTGCGCTGGTCATCGTGGCTGTGTTCCGGCTGCATGCCCGCGATGCCACCCGGCTTTATTTTGCAGATCTGTTCGGGGCGGGCGTGAGCACCCTGACCGTGATCGTCGTGATGTGGTGGATCGGCGGGCCGAGCGCCATCGTGCTGGCGAGCATGCTGGCAGTAGTGGGCGGCTTGCTGTTGGGCCAAGCGCTTTCCCCAACCTGGAAACGCGGACTGCAGGTCGCGCTGGCGGTTCAAGCGGCAGTGTTGGCTGGGACCGTCCTGAATCCCATCCAATTGCCGGTGCCCGCGTCGAAAGACCTAGGCTGGGCGATGCGCCACTTCGGCTTTGAGCGCCCGGCTGAAACGCACTGGAACCCGGTGGCGCGCGTGGATGTCTTGCCGGCTATCGAGGTGACCGAGCCGATGATCGTCGGAGGCGTCAGCTCCCGTTACCTGTCGCAGCTCGGCCCCGACCGACGTTATCAACTGCACCTAGTCACTTTGGACGGCACCTCGATGACGGGCATCTATCGTTTCGACGGCGACCTGTCGCAGTTCGACTTCCTCAAGCACGCCATCGTCAGCGCCCCGTATCAGTTGGGCTTAGCCCAACCGTCTACGTTGAAGATCGGCGTTGGCGGCGGGCTGGATATCCTGCTCGCCAAACTCTACGGTTCGGAGCGGATCGTCGCCATCGAGTTGAACGCCGATATCGTCGCTTTGCTGCGCGGCAACTACGCCGCCTACTCCGGCAACCTAGCGAGCGATCCGGCGGTCGAGCTGATCGTCGCCGAGGGCCGCGGGTTTCTGATGCAGGATACGCGGCAGTACGACATCATCCAGGGGATCGGTTTGGATAATGTGGCGGCGCTATCCAGCGGAGCTTATGTGCTGGCGGAGTCCTACCTGTACACGGTCGAGGCGATTGAACTGGCGCTGGCTCGGCTGACGCCGCAGGGCGTGTTCTCCTGGTCGTTGAACGACAGCACGCCGCCGCGCACCACGGTCCGGTTGGCCGGCCTGGCGGCCGAGGCCCTGCGCCGACGCGGTGTGGCCGACCCGGGACGGTATATCGCCATCGTCACCAACGAGTCTCAAGTCACTTCCACCGTACTGGTCCGGCGTCAGCCCTTTACCGAGGCGTCAATGGCCGGCCTGCGGTCCTGGGCGGAGGCGAACGGCTTCAGCCTGCTGCACGATCCGTTGGTTGCGCTGGATACGCCGCATGCGCAATACCTCAATGCCGCCGATCCGCACGGATTCGCCGACCGTTACTTCTATCAGGTGTTTCCGGTCACCGATGATCGCCCGTTCTTCTACAACTACTTTCGCTGGTCCGAGATGTGGGCGAGCCGGGAGGTCAGTGGCAGCGTGTTCGCGCGCTTACCGATCGGTAACCTGATTCTGCTGACGCTGGCGACGCTGTCGCTGTTGTCGGCCGTTGTCTTCATTGTAGTTCCGCTCTATCGCTATCAGCGCGGCGGCCTGCGCGCGCCTGCGGCTGTGCCGCTGCTGGTCTATTTCAGCGCGCTGGGCCTCGGCTACGTCTTCATACAGGTGGTGCTGATTCAGCGTTTCACGCTGTTCATCGGCTACCCCACCCTGGCCATCACCACCAGCCTCTTCAGCATGTTGTGCTTCTCGGCGCTGGGTAGCCTGACCAGCCGCCGCCTCATCCGCAACGCCGCCCAGTTACGGGTGGCCGTGCAGGCCGTTGTCGTGCTGGCGCTGGTCTACCTCGTGGCGCTGCCGTTGCTGCTGCAGGCGCTGCAGGCTGCGCCCGACTGGCTCCGCCTTGGCCTGAGCGTTCTCATCATCGGGCCTTTGGCGTATGTCATGGGCATGCCCTTCCCAACCGGCATGCGGCTGCTGGGCGAACGGGCGGGGGCGCTGGTGCCCTGGGCCTGGGGCATGAACGGCGTGTTCTCCGTCCTGGGCTCCGTGCTCGTGATCCTGGTGGGCATGCAGGCCGGCTTCACGACGGCTTTGGCCGTCTCAGCGGTGATCTATGGCGTGGCTGCGGCTGTTTCTCCGGCTTTGTGGCAGACTCAGGCATTGGGCCAGGTCGGCTTTCGACCCGCCCGTTGAAAGCCGAGTTTAACGCCGAGTGACGGGCCGGCCGGCGCCGATCACATGAACAAGGAACCTCCATGAGCGATACACCTTCAACCCTCAAACCCGGCCGTGAGCAAGTGGCCGCCATCGTCATCGAGGCTGTGCAGGAGGCGCTGGCCATCACTCACAAAGCAGCCGCCGGCGAGTCCGCCGCGACCGGGCCTGTGACGGAAGAGACCTGCCTCATCGGCCAATCCGCTGTGCTGGATTCGATGGGGCTGGTGACGGCCATCCTCGATATCGAGCAGCGCCTGGCGGACGAATACGACGCCGTGCTGGTGCTGGCGGACGAACGGGCGATGTCCCAAAAGAACAGCCCTTTTCGCTCGGTGCGCTCGCTGACCGACTACGTGTGCCAGCGCCTCGAGGCCCTGGCCGCCGCGCCGCATCACTGATATGACCGAGGCGCCGGTCGCCCTTATCACGGGCACGCGCAAAGGCATCGGTCGTTACCTGGCCGAGTACTTTCTGAAGCAGGGCCTGCGCGTCGAGGGCTGCAGCCGCACCCCGCCGGATTGGAGCGCCGCTGGCTACACCCATCATCTGGCGGACGTCGCCGATGAAGCCGCCGTCAAGGCGATGCTGGCCGACATCCAGAAACGCCATGCGCGGCTGGATATTCTCATCAACAACGCCGGCATCGCTGCGCTCAACCATGCGCTGCTCACGCCGCTGGCGACGGTGGAGAAGCTGATGGCGACGAATTTCACCGGGACGTTTCTGGTGTGTCGCGAGGCCGCCAAGCTCATGCGCCGCCGGCGGTATGGCCGCATCGTCAACTTCAGCACGGTGGCCGTGCCGCTGCGGCTGGAAGGCGAGGCCATCTACGCCGCCTCCAAGAGCGCGGTGACGACGTTGACGCAGGTGCTGGCCCGCGAGCTGGCCGAGTATGGCATCACCTGCAACGTCGTGGCGCCGACGCCGATCGAAACCGATCTGATCCGCAGCGTGCCCAAGGACAAGCTCGACCGCATCATTCAGCAGCAGCCGATCAAGCGGCTGGGCACATTCGAGGATGTGGCCAACGTCATTGATTTCTTTGTGAAGCCGGAAAGCGGCTTCATTACCGGGCAGGTGGTTTACCTGGGAGGTTTGCATGGCGATTGACTGGCTCATCGAACGCATGGCGCAATGGCGCGATGATCCGGCCCTGATTTGGTCCGATCACACCGTCACCTACGGCGATCTGCTGGGGCGCATCGCGTTCTGGCAACAGCAGCTGGTGGCGCAGCAAATCGAGCGCGGCCAGGTGGTAGCCCTGCGCGGCGATTACACGCCGCAGGCCTGCGGGCTGCTCCTGGCCCTGATTGATCGCGGCGTGATCGTGGTGCCGCTCACGGCCGCCGCCGAGGTGCACCGTGAGGCGTTCATGGATATTGCCGAGGTCGAGGTCGTCATCGCCTTCGATCAAAGCGATCAATGGCAGATCGAGCGCCGCCCGGTGACGGTCGTCAACCCGCTCACCCTGCAGCTCCGGGCCCTCGGCGAGCCCGGCCTGGTGCTGTTTTCCTCCGGCTCCACCGGCAAGAGCAAGGCCGCCCTGCACAACTTCAGCCTCTTGCTGGACAAGTTCAAAGTCGTGCGCCAGCGGATGACCACGCTGACGTTCCTGCTGCTGGATCATATCGGCGGTATCAACACCCTGCTGTACACCGTCTCCAACGGCGGCGCGATCGTCTCGGTGCCGACGCGCGACCCCGAAGTGGTGTGTGCGGCAATCGAGAAATATCGTGTGGAGATGTTGCCTACCTCGCCCACTTTTCTGAACCTGCTGCTGATTTCGGAGGCCTATAAACGTCACGATCTGTCGTCGCTCAAGCTCATCACGTACGGCACCGAAGTGATGCCGGAGAGCACCCTGCAGCGCATCGCCGAGTTGTTCCCGAACGTCAGGCTCCAGCAGACGTATGGCCTCTCGGAGCTGGGCATTTTGCGCTCCAAATCGCGCGAGAACAACTCGCTGTGGGTCAAGGTCGGCGGTGAGGGCTTCGAGACGCGCGTGGTGGACGGCCTGTTGCACATCCGGGCCAAGTCGGCCATGCTCGGCTACCTGAACGCACCCAGCCCCTTCGACGCCGAGGGCTGGATGAACACCGGCGACATGGTGGAGGTGGACGGCGAATACATCCGCATCCTGGGCCGCAAGTCCGAGATCATCAACGTGGGCGGGCAAAAGGTCTATCCGGCGGAAGTGGAAAGCGTGCTGCTGCAAATGGACAACGTCAAGGACGTGGTCGTGCTCGGCGAGAAGAACCCGATCACGGGCAACATCGTCGTGGCGCGCTTCAACCTGTTCGAGCCGGAAGACCTGGCGGCCTTCAAGAAGCGCGTGCGCGCCTTCTGTCGCGACCGGTTGGCCACTTACAAGATCCCGGCCCGGATCGAAATCATCGAGCGGGAACAATTCAACGCGCGATACAAACGCGTGCGGCGCGCTGAACCGCTGGCGTGACCGGCCGACCCACTCATACCCCACCCTCCCGTTTCCTGAAGGGGCAGGGGAAAGGGATGGGTGCGTGCTATAGCACCTATCGCTAAACCGAAGTCTGGCGAAGGCAATACCTTCGCCAGAGCCGGATCAACGTCCTTAGTACTATTGGGCCATCCGGCCCAGGCTCTAAATTCCAAGAATTACCTTATACTTTTTCCCAACCGGACGTGCATGGGCAGGTGGCTGTCCCTGCACAGTTTTCTATTCCGCCTTTTATTCTGATTGCGCAGGACAATATGCTTTCTTCTTCCAAACCAGAGCGCGCTGTCTGGCTCCGGGCACTGCTGTCGGCTGCGGTCACCCTATCGGCGCTGGCCGGCCTGAGTGCCTTACGCGCCCCGGCAGCCGCCCGGGCCCAGAGTGGTTCCTTCGTGCATACCACGGCGGCGGATTTTGGCGCCGCTTGTACGACGCGCACGGACACACAAGTCAGTGACGCCAACGGCGGCGAGGTGCGGCTGGCGGCAACGGTTGAGGATTACTTTGCGGGCACGGCCCTGGACACCACCCGCTGGCTCACGGTGACGGTCAATTCATCGGCGCCGGCGTCTACCGCCGTTTCTGGCGGTGAGCTGACCGTGCAGAATGCCGGGGTGCGGTCTCAGGCGAATTTCCAGGCGCTGGCGCCGCGCTTCTTCGAAGCGCGCGTTCTGCAGAGCGTCGCCGGCGCTGTGCCTGGCAACACCGTCCTGGGCTTTGCGCGGGAACAATTGCCGGGCGCGCCCATCGTCGAGACCAGTTCCAGCCGAATGTTCATCACCCCCAATAACAACGATATGTACACGCGCTGGCGCGACGGCACGACCGGCGGTGATCAGGACGTCGCTCCCGACCCCGATCCGAGCAACTTTCATATTTTCCGCATCGAGTGGGAGACCGGCCAAACCCGTTACTACATCAACGGCATCCTGACGGCGACCTTGAGCGGGGGTGGAACCGGCCTCAATACCTGGGCCTGGCTGTACAGCCAGGACGCTTTCACCGCGTCGCAGATCAGAGTTGATTGGGCGCGCGCCGGCCAGTACCTGACGAGCGGCGTTTACGAGTCCTGCGTTCTGGACAGCGGCCAGCTCTCCGACTGGACGACCTGGGCAGCGCAGCTGGACCTGCCGACGGGGACCTCCGTCGCCGCCAATACCCGTTCCTCTTTGGACGGTGTCAACTGGTCGGGCTGGGAGCCGGTCGCAGATGGCTCGATTGCCAGCCCCGACGGCCGCTATCTGCAATACCAACTGCAACTGGCGACGACGAATGTGCTGCGCTCGCCCGAAGTGCGTGAAGTGACGATCGGCTTCGTCCCCTCCAGCCAGCCGACGCCCACTCCAACCAACTCTCCAACTGCGACCTTTACCCCAACCGAGACTCCAACGGCTCCGCCGACGGAAACACCGACGAGCACGCCCACGCCGACCGACGGGCCGACGCCGACGCCGACTGAAACCCCGACGGCCACGGCGACTCCGACGCCGACCACGACCAACACCCCGACCGAAACCGCCACCGCCACACCGACGGCCACCCCGACCCAATCGCCGCCCGGCGCGCAGAGCATCACGCATGACACGACAAGCGATTTCAACCCCGGCTGTGCCAACCTGTCAGGCGTGACGGTCAGCGACGCCAACGGGGGCGAGGTGCGGCTGGCTGCGACAGTGGAGGATTATTTCACCGGCAACAGCGTTGACACCACCCGCTGGCTGACGGGCACGACCTACACCTGGTATACCGTACCGCCGAGCGTCGGGAACGGCGTGCTGACGCTGGACTCGGCCTGGCTGCGCTCGCAAGTCAACCTGCAGGGAACCCAACCGCGCTTCTTCGAGGCGCGCGCTCAACAGCGCATCAACGGCAACAACGCCGGCTGGCCTGATTTGGGCTTCTACCGCGAACTGCCGCCCCTGGCCTACGGCAGCGGCCCCTACCCGAACGACAGCGCGTTGCGTATCTTCATCACCCGCGAAACGAACACCACGTTTGTGCGCGGCCGGGATGGCGACGAAAGCAACCCGCTCATTGATGTGGAGATCCCCACGCTCGATCTGACCCAATATCACGTGTTCCGTATCGAGTGGGATGCGGTTGAAGCACGCTTCTACGTGAACGGAGCGTTTCAGGCGCGGGTCAACGGCATCAACACGCTCAACACCTGGACGTTTCTCTATCATCAGACGCCGAGCACGTTCGGCGCCAGCCCGATGCGTGTAGACTGGGTGCGCTCCGGCGCTTACCCGGCCAGCGGTCTGTATACGTCCTGCGCGCTCGATGCCGGAAACCTCACGACCTGGCGGACCCTCACGGCCACGGTGGTGACTCCGGCTTCCACCGGCGTCAACTTCGAGACGCGCACCTCCGCCGATGGCATCGCCTGGAGCAGCTGGGCAGGGCTGAGCGGCAACACCATCACCAGCCCGGTTGGGCGCTTCCTCCAATATCGGGCGACCTTTACCACCGGCAACCCGCTGCAGTCTCCCGAAGTTCAACAGGTCAGCGTCAGCTTCGATCCCGTGACGACGACCACCCCGACGCCTACCGCTGCTGCGACCGCAACCGGCACGGCAACACCTACGCCGACGGTCACCGCGACCGCGACGCCGACGGCTACGCCGACCGCAACTGCAACGGCCACGGCGACCGCGACGCCGACTGCAACGCCCACGGCTTCGGACGTCATCTTTGCCGATGGGTTCGAAAGTGGCGCGCTGACGAACTGGTCGGCCAGCGTCACCGATGGCGGCGATTTGAGCGTCACCGCAGCGGCGGCGCTGGTGGGCGCGCGCGGCCTGCAAGCTGTGATTGACAACAATGTGGCGATCTATGTCACCGACGACACCCCGGCCGCCGAGCCGCGCTACCGTGCCCGCTTCTACTTTGACCCCAACACCATCCCGATGGCCAGCGGCAACGCCCACTTTATCTTCTACGGCTACTCGGGGACGACGACCGTCGTGCTGCGAATCGAGTTCCGCTACTCGAGCGGCGCCTACCAGTTGCGGGCCGGCCTGATCAATGACGGCACCGGCTGGACCAACACCGGCTGGTTCACCGTCACGGATGCGCCTCACTACCTCGAAGTTGACTGGAGGGCATCCAGCGCGCCGGGCGCGAATACCGGCGGCCTGACGTTCTGGATAGATGGTGTCCAGCAGGCCAACCTGACCGGCGTGGACAACGACACGCGCCGCATTGACCGTGTGCGCCTGGGTGCGGTGGCCGGGATTGACAGCGGCACGCGTGGGACGTACTTCTTCGATGCCTTCGAATCACGCCGCCAGACGTATATCGGCCCGGCGACCGCCCCTCAGCCGACGGCGACGCCGACGAACACGCCGACTGCGACGAGCACCCCGACGGTCGGGCCAAGCCCGACTGCGACAAGCACACCAAGCCCTACCGCTACGCCAACGGCGACCGCTACGCCGACACCCACGGCAACGGCGGCGGGCGGAAACTTCGCCCTGTCATTCGACGGGGTGGATGATCTGGTGACAGCCGGGCAGGTGGTTGGGGCAGGGCCGCTGACAGTGGAAGGTTGGGTGCGTCCGGCGGTGGCGGACGAGACGGGTATGATGATCGTGGGCGCCGATGATGACTCGGGCTGGTCGCTGGAGCTGGTGAGCGGCCAGGTGGAGTTCTGGGTGCGGACGAACGTGGGATGGCAGGTGTTGCGGCATCCGACGCCGTTGGCAGCCGGGCAGTGGGCGCATGTGGCGGCGACGTATCAGAGCGGGCAGATCAGCGTGTTTGTGAACGGCGCACCAGCAGGGCCGGCGGCGGTCGGGGCGACGCTGACGCAGGGCCCGTGGCTGCGGCTGGGCGGGCTGGCGGGGTACCCGTTCTTCAACGGGGCGCTCGATGAGGTGCGGCTCTCGAACGTGGTGCGCTACACAGGGGCCTTCACACCTTCGGCGACCCTGAGTGTGGACGCGAACACCCTGCGGCTGTGGCGCTTCGACGAAGGGGCCGGGCAGACGACCGTGGACGCCGCCTCCGGCGCGGTGGCCACCCTGGGCGCGACCACCGCCGTCGCCGCCGATGACCCCGTCTGGCTGGCGCGCTAAACTTTTTTCCAATTTCCGGGCTGTTGCAGCGCGTCGCGTTGAGGGCGGCGCGTTGCCTTTTAACCGGAAGGGTGGTACGGAGGTTTGGCCGCCCCGACAGTTAGGACTATTGGCCTATGCGAGAGCCGGCCAACCGATGGATGATTCTTGAGCTAGCCATGCTAAATTAGAAGGAATCTTGTCTTGGGCACGAATTGATTCATTTGATGCTCTGATGGTGAAGCGACATTCGAAAATATCCTGGCTCAGTCTGACGTTAAGCGGCGGATTGCTCGTGACGGCCTACGGCTTGCTAGAAGCGCTGGCCGGCCCACGCGCGCCGATTGTCTATGCCCAATCAGGCGGGGTGATTACCCACACGACCGTGCTCGATTTCGGCGCCGGCTGCGCACAGCTGGCCGGCGTTTCTGTCAGCGACGCCGATGGCGGCGAGGTGCGGCTGGCTGCCACGGTGGAGGATTATTTTGCCGGGAGCGCCGTTGACACCAGCCGCTGGCTGACGGGAACGACCTACACCTGGTACACTGCGCCGATCACGGTATCCGGCGGCCTGGTGACACTGGACGGCAACTGGCTGAGGTCGAGAACGAACCTTCAGGCAACACAGCCCCGGTTTTTTGAGGCCCGGGCGCGCGTCCGCATCAATGATCGTCCGCCCGGCTGGCCCGACCTGGGCTTTTACCGAGAGCATCCGCCGTTTTACTATGATCAACAGGGTTCCTTGCCCTCGACCAGCGCCCTGCGCCTGTTCGTCTTCCCGGACACTGGCCTGCCCTTTGCGCGCGGGCGCGATGGCGATGGCTCCAACCCGCTCATTGACATTCCGTTGCCGGCGGTGGATCTGACTGTCTTTCGGCGCTATCGGATCGAGTGGGAGGCCGCCGAGGCCCGCTTCTACTACGATGGTGTTCAGCAGGTGACGATCACGGGTACCAACACTCTGGAAACGTGGGTCTTTCTGTATCACCAGACCCCCAGCACCCATGGAAGCGGCGCCAGCCCAATGCAGGTGGACTGGGTCCGCGCCGGCGCCTACCCGGCCAGCGGGCTGTATCAATCCTGTTCGTTGGATGCCGGGCCCGGGAGGCGCTGGGAAACATTACAGGCTGTGACGAGTCTGCCCTCCGGCACGTCGGTCGCCTTCGAGACGCGCACTTCTCACAACGGCAGTCTGTGGAGCGGCTGGTCGGCAGTCTCGGGGCAATCCATCGTCAGCCCGAATGGTCGGTATCTTCAGTATCGCGTGCTCCTTTCGACGGGCAACAGCCTTCACTCGCCCGAAGTGCAGGAGATTGTGCTGACGCATGCACCTGCGCCGACGGCGACGCCGACCGCCACCCCAACGGCTACGGCCACGCCAACTGCCACGTCAACGGCTACAGCCACACCAACTGCCACCTCAACGGCCACGGCCACGCCAACTGCCACGCCAACGGCCACGGCCACAAACATGCCCACCTCGACGCCAACGTCCACCGCCACCCGAACCCCAACGGCAACCAGCACACCAACGGCCACGGCCAGCCCGACACCTTTGCCGACCTCTACCGCCACGGTTGCCGCTCAGAGTCAGAATCGCTTATACCTGCCGCTGATCATCAGGTGAACGTGGAATGAGGCCGAAGGCGCGTTGGTTGAAGCGCAGGCTGTGGCAGAGCCTGGCGCTGGTGATCCTGGGTCTTGCCGTTGGCGGAAGTCTGAGCTGGCCGGTGACGCCGGCGCGGGCGCAGAGCGGCGCGTCCTTGCGGTTTTATGGGCACGGCTCAAATGACATTGACCGCGTCAAGATCCGAATTGATGCGCCGCCCGTCCCGGCTGATGTGGGCGGCGACTTTACAATCGAGTTTTGGCTGAAGCCAGCGGCGGGCAACAGCGGCGTCGCCACCTGCGGGAGCGGCTCGTCTCCGGGGTGGATCAGCGGCAATACGATTGTTGACCGTGATGTCTTTGGGAACGGCGATCACGGTGACTACGGGATTTCCCTGAGCAACGGCCGCATCGCCTTCGGAGTCAGCCGGGGCAGCACCAATCAGACTCTCTGTGGCGCTACCGCGATTGTGGATGGCGCCTGGCATCATATTGCCGTTACGCGCTCCGGCGCCACCGGCGAGATGCGCATTTTTGTGGATGGGCAGCTGGATGCCGGGCCGGTAAATGGGCCGGCCGGCGATATAAGTTACCGCGACGGCCGGCCCACGAGCTATCCCAACAGCGACCCGTTCCTTGTCCTGGGCGCTGAAAAACATGATGTCGGCCCCGGTTATCCTTCTTATCGCGGCTTTCTCGACGAACTGCGCCTTTCCAACACGGTTCGCTACACCGACAGCTTTGTCCCTGCTGCGGCGCCCTTCCTGCCGGATGCCCATACCGTTGCGCTTTATCATTTCGACGAGCAGACGAGCGGCGCTTGCTCCGGCCAGATACTGGATAGCTCGAACCACCCGAACGGGCCTAGCCATGGTCAATGTCGGTATGGCGGCAGCGCGCCGGCAGGGCCGGAATACAGCTCCGACACGCCCTTCAATTCGGGCAGCCCAACTCCGTCTCCGAGCAGCACGCCCACGGCGACGGCGACAACAACCGCAACCGCCACGGCGACCGCCACACCGACCCTGACCCCCAGCCCGACGAGCACGGCGACGGCGAGCAGCACGCCTACGCCGACTCCTCCGGTTTCGCCAACAGCTGTTGCCACGGCGCTTCCGACAGCTTCGACAACCCCGACGGCTATCCCCGGATCAACGCTCACTCTGACCCCGCAGGCTTCGGCAACCAGGGCGGCTCGCACCGCCTCACCCACGCCCACCCTAACGGTGAGCCACACGCCGACCCATTCGCAACGGACCGGCGCGCTTCATCAGCTCTACCTGCCGCTCGTCATGCGCAACTACTCGGCCGGAGGATCTCGCTTTGCGCTTCGCTTCTACGGCCACGGTTCCAGCGCGCCGCAATTGGATCGAGTCAAGATCCGAATTGATGCGCCGCCGGTGCCCGCCGATATCGGCGCCGGCGATTTCACCATCGAATTCTGGATGAAAGCCAGCCTGAGCGACAACGGCGGCAGCGCGACCTGCAACACCAACGACGGCTGGATCACGGCGAACATCATCGTAGATCGGGATGTCTTCGACGCCGGTGACTTCGGTGATTTTGGGGTGGCGCTCAGTAACGGGCGGATCGCCTTTGGCGTGAACAATGGCAGCAGTGGCACAACCGTGTGCGGCGCCACCAACGTCGCCGACGGCGCCTGGCATCACATTGCGCTGACGCGCGTTGCGGCGACGGGCGTCATCCGGGTTTTCGTAGATGGTCGGTTGGATGGCGAGAGGAGCGGCCCGACCGGCAACCTCAGCTACCGCGACGGGCGCTCCACCAGCTGGCCCGACAGCGACCCCTTCCTCGTCCTCGGCGCCGAGAAGCACGATGCCGACCCAGCTTATCCGGCCTACAACGGCTTCTTCGATGAACTGCGGCTCTCGACCATTGTGAGGTATAGCGGCAACTTCACCCGCCCGTCGGCGCCCTTGGGGACGGATGCCGCCACAGCCGCGCTTTATCATTTCGATGAAGGGCCGGCCGGCGCTTGCACGGGGGCCATCCTCGATAGCTCCGGCGCCGGCGGCGGACCTAGCCACGGACAGTGTCACTACGGCGGCGGCGGCCAGGCCGGGCCGGTCTATGTGACCGACCAGCCGTTCCCTTGAGAAAGCGGTCTTGTCCAGGCCCAACCTTTCACGTCGCAGATTTCTGCAACTGGCCGGCCTGACGGGCGCGGCTCTCGCAGCTTCGGCGAGCGGCGGCGCTTATGCGCTTTGGCGCACGGCCAGCGGCGAACTGCCGCCCACGCTCTCGCCGTATTTTGAACGGGCTGCCTGGCGCTGGTCGTCGGCTGCCGCTCCACGCCCAATCTTGGCGCTGACGCCGCCCTCGTCCAATCCCTTCGGCGCTTATCTGGCTGAAATCCTGGCCGCCGAAGGCCTGAACAGCTTCTATCTCGCCTCACCGGATCAGGTCTCCGCCTTCAACTTGGCGGAGGCGCTGAGGCAATTTCCTCTGGTGCTTCTGGCCGAGGGGGAGCTAACACCGGCGCAGGTCGAATGGATCTCCAGCTATGTGCGGGCAGGCGGGCGCCTGATCGCGATGCGGCCTCACGCTCGCCTGGCCGAAGCGCTGGGCTTCGAGCGCAGCGGCGGCGCGACCGCAGACGGCTATCTGCAAATCGCTGCCGGCTCTCGCTGGGGCGCGGCCCTGACGGCCCAGCCGCTCCAGTTCCATGGCGAGGCCGACCACTACGCTCGAGAACAGGCGGAGGTTGTGGCCTGGCTGGCAACGGCCGAGGCCCGCAGCGATCGGCCGGCCGTCCTGTGGCGATTGGTGGGCAAAGGTTACGCCGTCGTCTGGGCGTTCGATCTGGCGCGCAGCCTGGCCCTGACCCGCCAGGGCAATCCGGCCTGGGCCAACCAGGTGCGCGCCAGCGTAGATGGCTACACCCGCGCTCAGGACATGTTTTTGGGATGGGTGGACGTGGAGCGCCTGGCCGTGCCGCAAGCCGACGAACAAATGCGCCTCTTGAGCCGACTGATCACCGACCTGTTGGCCGAACTCTTCCCGTTGCCGCGGCTTTGGTACTTCCCCGGCGCTGCGTCCGCCATGCTCATCGCCACGGGCGACGCGCACCAGAACCCCGCCTCCGCAGTGGAAGACGTCTTACAGCGCGTAGAGCAGCGCGGCGGGCGCATGTCCATTTACTACACCCCGCCCTCGGACAGCGACCTGCGCCGGATGCTGCGCCGGGCGCGCGGGCTGGCCGGAGATTTGCCCCTCATCGGCGAGCAAGCGGCCGGCCAGTATCCCTCGCCGAGCCGGATTGCGAGCTGGCTGCAGCGCGGCCATGAATTCGGCCTGCACCCTTATGTGGAAGAAGGGCTGGAGTCGGGCTGGGCCAGGTATTGGGAGGATTTCACCGGCCTGGGGTATGGCCCGGTGCCGCCAACCGTGCGCACTCACCGCATTCTGTGGACGGGCTGGGTGGAGACGGCCCGCCTCCAGGCTATGCACGGGATTCGCATGAACCTGGATTACTACCACTACGGTTCCTTTCTGCGCCGGCGTGACGGCGCCTGGGCCTTTGGACACCTCACCGGCAGCGGCTTACCCATGCGCTTCGTGGATGAGCAGGGCCAGGTGCTCAACATCTATCAGCAGCTGACGCACCTGGTGGATGAACAGATGCTGAAGATGCCGTGGGGGGCCGGTGGGGAGACCGGCTTTACGCCCGCAGAAGCGGCGGCGGCTTCGCGCCAGGTGCTCACCCGCGCTCGGCAAACCGGCGGCTGGGCGGCCATCGGCGCGCAGTTCCACGTGGACCCCTTTGCCTTTGGCCCGGAATGGTCGGCCACGTTTGGCTACTGGCTGGAAAGCACACTCGACACGGCCGTCGAGCTGGACATCCCCATCTACTCCGCCGAAGAGTGGCTGGCCTTTATCGAGGCGCGCGACGCTGCAACATTTGACGACCTGCGCGTTGAAGATGGACGGCTCCGCTTCGAATTGCGCGCGCCCGCCGCGGAGGGCGTGGAGCTGGCCATCATGCTGCCGGCCCGTTGGGCGACGAAAAAGCTCAGCGAGCTGCGCGTGGTTGGGCGGGGCGCGACGCCGGCAACGCGGGTTGTCGCCGGGCTGGATTATGGCTGGGTGACCGTTCCGGCCGCCAACCACACGTTCGAGGCAACTTATGCGTAGCATTGTATTTGTCCTGATGACGGCGCTGCTCACCGCGAGCTGTACGCCGCCGTCCCCTGAACCGGCTTCGACGGCGACGCTCGCCGCGCCGTCAACTGCTGACGTTGCGCCCTCGCCACAGCAAGGGACGCCCACCTCGCCGGAAGCGGCCTATCCGGCCCCGGCAGAACCGACCGCCGCCCCGCCGGGCTATCCCGCGCTATCGTCGGACCCGGTCGGAGCCACCCTCACCCCCGCCCCTGCAACGCCCGCTGCCCCCACGGCGGAAGCGGGCGGCGGCGCCGGATACGCCCTGCGCTTCTTTGGGACGGGCCAGGGCGATGTGGATCGGGTGAAAATCGAGCTGAACGGCCCGGCCAACATCGGCCGGACGGATTTCACGCTGGAGTTCTGGCTCAAGGCGAATCCGGGCGAGAACGCCTCGACGACGGCCAGTTGCGGTGCGCCCGACGGCTGGATCACCGGCAACATCGTCATTGATCGCGATACGTGGGGCGCCGGCGACTACGGCGATTTCGGCCTGTCCCTGGCGAACGGCCGGGTGGTGTTCGGCGTCGCTCGGGGCGAGGTCGGCGCCTCAATCTGCGGCCAAATCGTCGTCACCGATGGCGCCTGGCATCATATTGCTGTGACCCGCAGCGCTTCGTCCGGGCAGATCCGCCTGTTCGTGGATGGCCGGCTGGATGGCGAGGCCTCTGGCCCGACCGGCGATGTGAGCTATCGCACCGGCCGCGCGACCGCCTATGCCAATGATCCTTTCCTGGTCATCGGGGCCGAGAAACACGACTATGATCCCGCGACCTACCCCTCCTTCAGCGGCTGGCTGGATGAGGTGCGGCTCTCGACGGTCGTGCGCTACTTGGGCGACTTCGCGCGGCCACGCACGCCTTTTCAGCCGGACGCCGATACCGCCGCGCTCTGGCGCTTCGATGAAGGCAGCGGCGAATTGATCGGCGATGCGGCGCCGGGCGGGGCGAGCGCCGGCCGGCTCAAGGCCGGCGGCCCGAACAACGGCCCGCAGTGGGTGCCCTCCGATGCGCCGCTGGCCGTACAACCATAAGCAGCTCTGCCCAACTGAACGCTTACCACAGCTCATAGAATTACGGCGCGATGTCGCGCTCCCTATTGACGTATGTCGCCCCAGAATGGTATCGGGCCGAGTGCGCCGACGTGTTCCTGTTGAACCTTGTAGCGCCCAAGTATGTTTTGGATGGCGACTGGTACCCGCTTACCATTAGGACTGATACACCATTGAAGCTGGCGGGGACATCCGGTACCGTCAAATTCCAGGACGGCCTCTGTGCTTACCCGCTTTCTCTGGAGGTGCCCCATGAACCGATTTTTCAGGCTGGATAAGGTGCCAAATACGATCCGGCACAACATGGTGAGCCGCTTGCTGCTGCTCGCGGTTGCCGTTGTCGGGGCATTGTTCTGGCTGGGCTTGGGCAGCGCCTGGCTTGATCAGGCGGTGTTGACTCCGTGGCGTGTGGCGCACGCCACCGGCGGCCTTAGCGGCGTGATCACTCACACCACACTCGCTGATTTCAGCCAGTCCTGTACAGTGCTGCCCGGCGTGCAAGCCAATCCCGTGTTCACCAACGTCAACGCCATCTCGACGGCGGGCGGTGAGCTGAGGCTTATTCCAACACTGCAGGACTATTTTGACGATACGGTCGTGGATGGCACGCTGTGGATCACAGCTGAGGCGGCTATAACGGGGACGGAATACCTGGGCGGGACACCGGTGGAGACCGAGGGTACGCTTCGTCTGTTCAACACGGCCATCCGTTCCCAAATGGCCTTCGATAACAACTTCGGCGTGAAGTTCGCCGAAGGCCGCGTACGGTTTCAGGCGGGCACCGAATTGGGCAGCGGTGATCTGGGTTATGCACGCGAACAACGCCCCGGCTTTCCCCAGGTGGAAGAGACCGGCATCCGATTGTTCATCACCGAAAATGCAGGTCGAGGTCTGTATGTGAGGATGCGCAACGGCATCGCAAGCCCATTCGTTGATGAGGACATCCCCGATGGCGATCTGACGGCGTTCGCAACCTATCGGCTGGAGTGGGACACCGATAGGACCCGCTGGTATGTGAATGACACACTGGTGACGACGACCCTCACAGGCACAACCGGCATCACGACCTGGGTCTGGCTTTATAGCCAGGATATTTTAACCGACCGAACCGTTTGGGTGGACTGGGTGCGCGCCGGGCAGTATCCCAGCGGCGGCGGCTACCTGTCCTGCGTGCAGGATGCGGGCGGCATCGTGAACTGGTCACAGTTCAACGTCAGCGCGACGATCCCGGTCAGCACCTCGCTGGCGTACCGCACGCGCACCTCGCTGGATGGCTCGGCGTGGTCGGCCTGGTCGCAGCCGCTCACGAGCACGCTCATCACCAGCCCCAGCGGGCGCTACTTCCAGTATCAGGTCGAGTTCAGTAATACCACGCCCCTGCGCTCGCCGGAGCTGCAGCAGCTGGTCGTCAACTACTATGGTCCGACTCTATTGCAGATCTCGCCCAACCCCGCCATCCTGGACCCCGGCGCGGTCCAACAGTTCACGGCTCAGGCCCTCGATGCCAACAACCGCCCGGTCTCGGGTTTGACCTACACCTGGCAGTTGCCCGCCGGTGGAGGTGGCACGCTGGACGCCACCGGGCTGTTCACCGCCCAGTTGGCAGCCGGCACTTTCACGAACGCGATCACAGCAACCACGCCCATCACCGGGGCCGGGCCGCTGGTGGGCTATCGCACGGTCACGGTGCGCGACCTGCCGCCCACCGCCAATGCCAATGGCCCGTACACGGCCGACCAGGGCCAGACGCTGACGCACAACGCTTCCGGCAGCGACCCGAACGGCGGCGGCGTGACCTTTGGCTGGGATCTGAACAACGATAGCGTCTTCGAGCGCCCGGGCCAGTCCATCACCAACACCTGGCTGGGCGCCGGCGTGTTCACCATCGGCCTGATCGTCACCGATACCGGCGGACTGACCACCACGGTCACGACCACAGTTACGGTGAACAACATCACGCCGACGATCAGCTCGATCACCCGCAGCCCGGCGAGCGTCAATCAGGGCGAGACGGTGACGGTG
>JBBIQY010000058.1:0-26348 GCA_037442085.1 Anaerolineae bacterium | reverse complement strand
CATGGGCTTGTTCTCCGGCGATTGTTTTGGTGGTACCGACAATCTTACCGGCTGAACAGGCCCCTCATGTTGTGGGCCGCATCAGGCCATTCTGCGATCTACTGAGACTGCAGCGCGAGCAAATAACCGGCGGCCGCTCCGCCCGTCTGCTCGCGCAGGTAACGGCCCACCTCCGGCGTCAGGCCGAAGAACACGGGCGCCGACCAGCCGCTGGCGATGTCGCGCGGGTCGAGGTAGTCATTGTCGGCTCGGGTGCGATAAGCGTTGAAGTTGGCGGCGCCGGCGCCCGCCTGCAGCGCAGCGAGCGCCGCCTGATAACCGGCGTCGTAGTCCGCACTGGTCACACCGGGGCAGTTGCGCGCGCGCAGGCCCTGCGCCAGGCGCGCGTATCCAATCAGGCCGGCGATATCGGCGTAATAGCGCACGCTGTTGCGCCGCGCATTGAACAGCGACTTGGCCGCGTTCCAATTAGCGCAGGCATACGCCCAGTCGTTGGTGTTCTTCGACCACAACCACATGGCGTAGATGGCCGAGGCGTTCGCCGCGACCGGAGGCCAGTTGTTGAGCTGTCCGCGGAACGGCACTTCGTAGCGTTCGCGCGCCACGCCTTGTCTCAGCCAGTCGCGATTCGGATCGCCGTAAGGCAGGTTCTGCAACGGCGGATAACGGTTCATCTCCGCTGCCAGGTAGGTGCGCACCTGCGCTTGCAGCCCGCTATCGAGATACGGATAGGCGGCGGCCAGCGTATAGAGCAACTCGCCGGGGTCGTGCCAGACTGTGTTGCCGGAGACGCCGCCCGAGGTATAGCCGATCTCTGCGACGCACGGCGCGCTGCCGCAATTTTCGGAATTGTAGGGCCAGACGAACTGCTTGCTGAAGCCACGCTCGAAGTAGAAGGGCAACAGGTGCTGGCCATTGGCCAGTTGCAGCATGGCCTGTACTTCGCTGCGCAGGCGGTTGACCAGCGCCGCCGGCGGGTTGGCGACGGGCGTGGTCAGATCGTTTGTAATGTAGGCGCTGAGCGAGGTGTAAGCGCGCGCGATCAACGGCAAGTACAACGTGTTGCTGCCGGCGATCGGAGCGACGGCCACAGCCTGAGCCGTTGCCGTTTCAACGCCGGCCGCCGGCCTTTGGGGCGAGTCCGTCGCCGACACGGCTGCCGCCCACACCTGCGGCGCGCCACACGTCCCGGACTTGACGCCGGCCAACCCGCCCTCGATGACGCGCCAGTAGAGCATGTTGTTGGCGATGACGACGCCGCCGCGCGCTGCGCCGTCCGTTACGCGCGGCCACGGGAAGGGATAGGCCCGCTCGCCAGCGCGCAGCGGGAAGAACGGGTTCGGCCCTTCCGGCCCACAACCTGTTCCCCCATAGCATTCCGGCCATTCCGTGGAAACGGTGCCGACGTGCAGCAATTGTCCGGTGCTGACGTTCAGGCCGCCCAGTCGCTCCCAGTTATCCACCCACAGAATGTTGCCGCCCATGGTCAACATGGCCGGCTCATCGGAGGTCATCCGAAACTCCGGGCCGCCGCTCATGGGGGCATTCGAACGCAGGCCGGTGATGTCGAGCGTGTTGAGATCCAACTGGCCCAGTTCGGCATCATATTGGGTGCTGACATGAACGGTGTTGCTGTCGGTTTGGATGCCGTGGCGCGGGCGGTACGTCAGGTAGACACCGGCCGGGCCGATAACCGGAAGATTGGGGATGTCGCCGTTGCCGTAGGTATACAGCACGGGCGCCGTGCCGCGCGGGGTCCCGTCACCACCGTTCAGCACGAAGAACGATTGCTTGGCCGGCTGGCTATTCAGGTAATTGAGGATGTGCGGCCTGACGGCGTTCCAGTCCGCCGCCCAGACGGCCGGGTCGAAGGTGTTGCCGCCGCGCGGGCCGGCGCGATTGAGGGTTTCATCGCCCTCGCGCAGCAGGGAAGAAAAATTGTAGAGGGGTTGCGAGCGATAAATGACCACGTTGCCGGAGACGACCGGGTAACGTTCCCCCAGGCTCTGGCCACGCAGGCTGCGCCGCCAGACCTCTGCGCCGGTAGCCGCATTGACGGCCAGGGCCTGAATGGCCTCGCTACCCAGAAACACCAGGTTCCCGTCGGCGCTGAGCGAGGGTGAAGTGAGGATGGGCGCCCCCGCGTTGTACATCCATTGTTGTGTGCCATCGGATAGACGCAGCGCACGCAGGGAGCCGTCGGTCGCGGCGACGTAGACCCGGTTACGGCCCTCGTCCAGCAGCGGCGCGGTGGCGCTGGTGCCCGTGAGGGCGCGCCACAGCAACGCGCCGGTCGCGGCATCCAGCGCGTAGGTGAAGCCGGCATGCGAACCGGTGACGACGATGTTGCCCAGCACGCCGGGCGAGTGGCGGATCGGCCCGCCGGTCTGATACGACCAAAGCGGCGCACCCGTAGTCGCATCACGCGCGTACAATCTGCCATCCATGCCGCCGATGAAAAGGCGTCCGCTCGCGACCACAGGCTGAGCGCGCGCGGCGAAGGGCACGCCATACCATTTCCAGGCGTAGCAATAGGGGGCGTTGATTTGCTGCGGCGAGTAGTTGGTGCGCTGCGGGTCGCGGCCCAGTTGGGGCCAGTCGGCGGCAGGAATGGCGGCGGGCGAAACCGGGCCGGACACTTCGGCCACTGGCGCCGCCGCTTGCAGGGCGTCGAGCCGGCTGGCGGAGGCCAGGAGCGTCAGGAGAAACAGGGTCATCCAGGCGTGTTGAAAGGATCGTAACACCGTCGCTCTCCTTGCCGAATCAACCGTTATGCGTCAGCGCGTTATCCGCACAGCGATATCGGTGGCCAAGTTGTTGAGGGTAAGGCTCAAGACGCCGGCGGCGTTCGCCGTGAGGGTCTGGGTGGCAGAAGGCTGTCCCGTTCGGGTATCGTACCAGACCACGGTGTAGGTTGCGCCGGGCCGCTGCAAATCCACGCTCACCGTTCCGCTCAACGGCGTACTGGCGCGCCGCTCCACCACCGAACGCCAGGTGTGCGTGCGATTATCAATCCACAGGTGCGCCCAGCCGGCCTGAACATCCTTCTGGCCCAGCACGCGCAGGTTGGGGCTGGAAGCCGAGGCTGCCGCGTCGCGGTAGCGACCATTGGTGAGCGGAATGCCTTCCATGAAGCGCCGCCAGGCGCCGAAGATGGGGTGCAGGGAATGGTTGAAGATATTATCGGTGTACCAGTACAGCGGATAGACGCCGCCCGGCCCGGTGCGCGCCCAGGTGAGTTTATGCAGCCAGACGCCGCCGGTATCCTGCGCCAGCAACGGCTCCTCGAAGTCGGTGCCGGCACCGCCGTCAATCCCCAGCTCACCCCAAATCACCGGTTTGCCAAAACCCACTGCCAGCGCCGCGCGATCATACTCGGCGAAGAGGCGCGCCGTGTCACCGGCCAGCTCCGCTTTCGGCCCCAGCCAGCCCGTGCCAAAGACATAGGCGTGAAAGTCGGTGTATGAGATCGGCGTGCTGTCGGGCGTTTTCCAAGCGGCCTCGGCCAGCGTGGCCCAGGTGGAGGTGGAGGCCGGATGCGGGTTACCGTCGGCGGCGGCGCGCTGCGCCAGGTCGGCGGCCAGGCGGAAGTGCGCCCCCGGGCTGGGCGCGGCCTCGTTCGCCAGCTCCCAGGAATGAACCGACCGGTACGCGCCGAAGCGCGCAAACAGGTAGCGCCAGTAGGCCTGGTGCAGCCAGCGGCCCGGGGTGCCCTCGGCGTGATCAAACTGTCCACCGTTGCGCTCCGGCAGGCCCTCCGGCCCTAGGTGGTTGAGCAGATACTCGTCCTTCTCGCTGATGACCAGCTTGAAGGCGAGGCCGCGCGCCTCGGCGTTGTCGAGGACGACATCTATGCCGAAGGCCCGCGCGGGGTCGAAGGTCAGGTGCGAGTTGAACTGCGGCCCGCGCAGCAATTGCGGCCCCAGCTCGCCGCCCGGCAAAACTTCGCGCAGCGTCACGGCGTCCACGTAGGCCGCGCCGCCGGTCACGTTCTCCAGGATCAGCGCCAGGTTGCCGGCGAAGTTGCCGGCTGCAGTGAAATCGCCGGTCGCGACATGCCAGGGCGTGTCGCCGTGGACGTGCCTCACGATCGCGGGGAACGATCCGGTCTGGCCCGGCTCCGGCCAGCCGGTGAGCTTGACTGTGGCGCCGTAAGGCTGATTGGCGATGGCCGGCCCCGTCACCTGCTCGGTGCGCCATCGAACCATCAGCCGATAGGTGCGGCCCGGGATCAGGGCGATCTGACCCGAGTCGAAGCCCTGGAACATGAGCGGGTTGGCAGAGTCCAGCTGAAGCGCAGCCAGCCTGTGGCCGTAACCGCGCTCGAGGGTCAGGCCACTGGCCGGAACGTAACCGTCGGAGTTGAGCGTGCGGGAGCGCCATGGCTGCCAGGCCGAGGCCCACAGCCCGCCGCTCACCCACCAGCGCAGGAAATTCTGATTGCCAAGACCGATCCGGTCGAAAACCTGCGCTGCTTCGTAGGAGAAGCGATCGGAAGAGAATCCGAAGCCATGGCCCACGCCCAGGAACGGCGCGCCGTCGGCATATTCAAAGTAGCGCGAGTCCTGCGGCGCGACGCGCACCGGGCCGCGATTGTTGGGCTGGCTGGCCGCCGTCACGGTGAACGTTCCTTCCGGCGACTGCGCCCGGCCTTTGGCCTCCGAGGCCTCCAGCCGGAAACGCCAGGTTCCCAGGCTAGGCGGCGCAAAACGCACCTGCCAGCGCGCCTCGCCCTGCGGGTAAAGCCATTCGGTGTTGTCCTGGAGTGCCCGTTGATAAGGCTGATACAGAAAGGCCGGCCGCCGATAGACGGTGACCCAGTTATCCGGCGTGAAGAGCGCGTCTACGCTGACGCCATCCAGCCACTCTAGTCCGGGCGGCATGAGGTTGGCATAGGGTAGGTGCGGGAAGGTGGCGGCGCTGTTCTCCAGTTTGAAGGTGAGCGTCAGCGCCTCCCAGCGTTCTACGGTAGCCGGATAGTTCAGGCCGGTCAGGGTCAAAGGCCCGGCCGGCACATAGCGCACTCGCCGCTCTTGGGTGACGATGCGTCCACTCGTATCCTGGGCCTGGGCCAGCACCCGGTTCAGGCCGGGTTGCAAGCTCAGCGTGACACTCCAATCCGTCGTGCCTTGCGCCGTCGCCAGCGCGCCCCGGTCACTGCTTACCGTCACGCTTTGGATAGCGCCCGTGGCGCGGCCTCTCAGGGTGAGCGCTGGCGTACTGACCTGGGTCTCGTCATTGGCCGGAGAGTCGATGGTCAGCGTGGGAAAGTCGCGGGCAGTGGCCATCCACGAGAGCGTTCGGGTCACCACGGCGCCGTCGTCATCGGCGAGGGCGACGACGGCCGTGTAAGCGCCGGGCAACGCGACGCGGCGCTCGCCACTCCACGCCAGCGAGCGCCCGCCGTCGCCGAAATCCCACAACACGCGCACGATGGCGCCGTCCACATCATCAGCAGTCAAGGTGAAAGTCTGGCGTTGCGGTGCATTGGCGACCGCGCTGGGCGTGAGAGAAGCGGTTACTATCGGAGCCTGGTTCGCGCCCTTGACGAAGACATGTACGTCATCCAGCACGGCGACCTGTTGGCGGCCCGGCCCGCCGAAGTAACCGATGTCCAGCGGCGTACGCGCCGCGACGGCCGTGAACGTCAACGCGACCTTGAACCACCCATACCCGTGCGTCGCCGCGGTAAAGCTGCCGATTTCGGCCAGGGTGGACCAATCCGGGCGCGAAGTCGAGAGGTAAAAGCCGCCCCAATCCGAACCCGTCTCGCTGATGAACCTGACCCAGGCCGTGACTTTATAGGTCTGGCCGGGCGTGGTGGCCAGCGAAGTCCGCAGGCGAGTGTTCGCCAGGCGCGCGGCCCAGCGGCCGCCGTGGACGGGATCAGAAGTCAGGGTTGCGCCGTTGGCCTCCCAGCCGTCCAGGTTGCCGCGCTCGAAGTCGCCGTTGGCGAGCAGGTTGGGGGGCGGCGTCGGCGATCGCGTGATCAGAGGCAGGAAGATCTGCGTTGCAGTTGCAGCGACCTCAGCCGCCGCCGCCGGCGGGGGTGGCTCGGCCGTCGGGCCGTATGCCGAAAATTGTGTAATTCGGCCTGTAGGCGCGGGTCTGAGAGCCGCGCCTACGAAATTACACACAAATCGGCAAACCGCCGCCGTCGGCTCTTCAGTGGGCGAGTGGGCCAAAGCCGCCGTCGGCGCGAGGATCGCTGCCGACGGCGGGCCAATGATGGGTTGAGGGCAAGCCAACAGGCCGACGAGGAGCAAGCCGTTGACCAGCGCCCGACAGCTCAACCGGAGAAGGCCTTTGATAGCGCCGCCCTCGGGAAGCCGCGGATTGAACGCCCTCACGGGTTGCCCCAGACGACGGTGAGTGTCGGACGGCCGGCCGCGTTCCAATCGTCCGAATTCGAGGTGCTGAAGAACTTGCCGCTGTGATAGCCGCTGTCCGATGAATACAGCGCCAGCCGGAGAGGCTGACCGGCCGCATAAGCCTGCGCCACGCCATAGCTCACATCCCAGTTGCGCGGCACGCATGGCCAGTTGCACGCTCCGACCATGGGCACGGCGGCGACGGCCACGTTCTCCAGCGGCAGGGGGGCGTTGTTCCAGGTCAGGGTGTTCTCGCTCCAATCTCCGGCAACGGTCGAAACATGGATATAAGAGGTCGTCCCCGGCCCGGAGTTCCCCCAGTGATAGAGCGTCAGGGTCGCCGAACGGATCACCTTGCCCGCCGGGATACTGCTCAGCGGAAAGGTCACGTAGTATTTCGAGAAGCACGGCCAATCCGCGATGTCGGACTGATTCTGGATGTTGGCGCCCGTGCCCCCGCCGTAGTTGGCATTGCCCCATTGGTTCCAGATGTGGTTCTCGTCGCCGGGACAAAGGTTTTCCAAAGTGCCGCCAACGGCCGCATCCGGCACGACCGCACCGTTTAGTTTATGGCGGATCGTCAGGGTTTGCGGATTGGTGGACGGCGGCGGCGAGTGGGCCGGAAGGCCCCAGCGTAATTGTCCCCAGGTGGAGGGGCTGTTCGTATCCAGGTTGTTTCCGGGCCAGGCCTGGTCGGGGATGGGGGCGCCGCCTGCATCATCCCGATCGTGGACGACCAGGGCCAAACCCCACGGCGAAGCGCCTTGAGACGGCGCGCTAACGCCCAGGCTGCTGAAGGGGATGCGGAACGTCATCGCCCAGCCGCGATCACCGGAATCATTGTTGTTATTGATCGAGTCCCCCCGCCAGCCGGCAACGGCCGTGAACGCAACGGCCTGGGAAGCCCAGCCGGTTCCGTTGCCGCGATACGTCGCCTTGGATGCGGCGGGAAGCGTACCGCCGTTGTTGAGTTGGGCGACGAAACGATAGCTGGATGTGGAGGGCGCACTGCCGACGGCGCCAGCCAGGTTGAGATATAAGCTGACCGAGTCCCAGGCCGTTGACGCCGTATTGTTGTGCCACAGTTGCCGGTCGAAGGTGGCCGTATAAATCATCAGCTCGCTGGCGTTATAAGCCACGCGCACATCGGTGTAGTTATCCGTCCAGCTGACGCGCCCGAACCAGAAGATCGCCATCTCCGAAAACTTCTGGCCGGTGATATCGGCTACGTTGAAGAAGGGCGCATGAATACGCCGCAGGCCGGCCACGGGGTCGTAGTTGCGCGCCACCAGCGGCAAAAAGATCGTGCCGCTGGCAGCTTCCTCCACGGCGGCGACCCGACTCGCCGACGGCGCCGCGCTCAGACTCATGGCCAACAGCCAGGGCAGCCAACGTCGAAGAAGTAGCTGCATTCCGATCTCCTCTCTAAGTAGTCGCCAGCATACCCCCATTGCCTGCCGTGGCGAAACTCGAAAAAAAATATCTGGAGTCCCAGATAGTTTGATGGGGAAGGGGTGCGAAGAATTCCCCGGCCGCAACACCAGTGTTATACTCGGCCGCGAGCCAGGCCTCCATCCAAGGAAAGTCCTATGCCGGTGCGCGTGATTCTCGTTGACGACCATACCGTAATGCGTCAGGGGGTGCGCATGTTGTTGACCCTCGACCCGGACATCGAAGTTGTGGGCGAGGCCAGCAACGGACAGGAAGCCGTCGAGCTGGCGCACCGACTGGCGCCGGACGTGGTGCTGATGGATTTACTCATGCCGGTGATGGACGGACTGACGGCGATCACCGCGATCCGCCGCGATCTACCGCAGACCGAGATCGTCGCGCTGACCAGCGTCCTGGAGGACAGCGTCGTGACCGACGTCGTGCGCGCCGGCGCCATCGGCTACCTGCTCAAGGACGCGTCGGGCGAAGACGTGATCCGCGCCGTCAAAGCCGCCGCCGCCGGCCAGGTGCACCTCTCGCCGCAGGCCGCTGCCAAGCTCATCAAGGATGTGCGCGCGCCCGAACAGCCACAGGCGCTGACGCAGCGCGAGATCGAAGTGATCAAGCTCCTCGCCAGAGGTTACTCGAACAAAGAGATCGCGCAGACGCTCCAGATCGGCGAGAAGACGGTGCATTCCCACGTCAGCGCCATCCTCGGCAAGTTGAAGGTGCCCAGCCGCACCCAGGCCGCGTTATACGCCATCCGCACCGGCCTGGTCTCGCTGAATTCACTGCGCCGGCTGGGCTAAGCGCCATCCGCTCACGGCGACTCTGGGTCTGCCCGGTCGGCGCTGCTCCACGTCACATCACGCCAGGCTGCCGCGTAGAAGCGCAGGTATTCGCGCACGTGCCTGGCCCAGTAACGTTCGCTGTGGCCGCCGGGCCGCACGATGTAAGTGTGCGGAAAATCGAACCAGGTGAAGACCTGGTTGAGCCAGGCGGGGCTGCGTAAGTTGGCATCGCCCTCGCCCACGTCCAGGTAGACCACCGGCCTGGGCCGGTCGCGCAATTGGCGGCTCCATTCCAGGATGCGGTATTCATCGTCGTAGAAGACCGCCGGGCTGTGCAGGCCGAGGCGCCCGAACCGGTCCGCGTATTTCAAGCCGAAGTGCACCGCCCAGCCGCCGCCGCGCGAAAGCCCGCCGATGGCGCGCGCCGCCCGTTCGTCCACCGTACGATACGTCGCATCAATGTACGGCAGGACGGCCTCCACCAGCGCCGGGTCAAAGCGCTCACCCGGATCGCGCGGCATGACGATCAACAACGGCGCGATCTCGCCGGCCGCAAGCAGCTCATCGGCCCCGCTGACTGCGCCCAGCCGCTCCCACTGGTCTTCGGTGAAGCCCCGCCCGTGCAGCAGATATAGCACCGGATAACGTTGATCGGGCCGGCTAGCGTAGCATGGCGGTAAATAGATCCGCGCGCGGATCGGGCCGGTGGCGGCGGCGGGGAGGTTGGCCAGTTCAACCGTGCCAGCCGACGCTGTGCAATCTTCGGTTGGGAGCGGCTCGGCCGCCTGGCCACCGGCTGTTGCCGTGACCGTTGGCGTCGGCCAGGGGGGAGCAACGGTAGAGGTCGGCGGCGGATCGGACGGCGGCGCGACTGCCGTCTCACCGGCCAGGAGCGGGGCGGGCGGCGGCGACGTTGTCGGCGGCGTTAGTGTCGGCGCCGCACAAGCCGTCAACAGAAGCAAGCCGATCAAAAAATTCAACCGCATAACACAGGAAAAACCCGCCGAGCGGGGCTGGTCCCACCCGACGGGAGCGCCTGTTACGCACAGTTTAGGCCGGAGCGCGGCTTCAGTCAATCCCAATCAGCCGCAGCCGGCCCGGCAGGCGAGGCCTGCCTTCACTGCCACATGAACTGGCCGAGCCGATTCTTGGCGTGTGAGAGTACAATACGGTCACAGAAGGTTCTGATTATGCCTGGCACTGGCCGCCCTCTGCTCGATCGCGAACTCAATGAGATCCGCGACAACCTGCTGCGCCTGAGCTACCTGGCGGACGCCGCCATCGAGCACTCGATGCAAGCGCTCAACACCCAGGACACGGACCTGGCGCGCCGCGTCATCAACGATGACGAGACCCTGAACGAACTGCGCTTCGTGATCGAAGAGGAGTGCCTGCGCGTGCTGGCCACCCAGCAACCCACTGCCAGCGACCTGCGCTACATCCTGGCCGTAGTCAGCATCGTCACCGATGTCGAACGCATCGGCGATCACGCCACCGGCATCGCCAAGACCGTGATCCGCGTGGGCCGGGCTGCGCCGCCCAAGCCACTGGTAGATCTCAACCCGATGGCAGATATGGCGCGAGAGATGTTCCGCGCCAGTCTGGACGCCTTCGTTGCGCGCGACGCCGAGGCCGCCCGCCGTGTAGCCGCCGATGACGACCGGGTGGATCATATGTACAAGCAGCTGTTCGACGAGCTACTGACGATCATGGCGCACGATCCGGCGACGATTGCTCCGGCCACCTATCTGCTCTGGTGCGGCCACAACCTGGAGCGCATCGGTGATCGGGTGACCAATCTCGCCGAACGCATCATCTTCATGTGCACGGGCACGCTGAAGGAATTGAACGTGTGACGACCGCGGTCAGAACAAACTCATCTGCTCGGCTGGCGGCTCGTCATCTTCCACCGGCGGCTCGCGATCGGCTGCAAACGCTTTGCGTTCGCCGGCGATCAGGGCCGGCAGCTTTTTGAAATCCTCGATCAACGGCTCCTTGAACTTCGCCTGATGCAGCGCCGCGGCGGGATGGAACAGCGCCACTACCAGCCGCCCGTGCACGCGCCGGGCCTGCCCGTGAATGACCGAGATTTTGGCATCGGGGAAGAAGCGGGCCATCGAGAACCGCCCAAGCGTCACGATCACTTTCGGGTTGAGGGCCGCAATCTGCCGTTCGAGGTAAGCGCTACAGGCCGCGAGCTCGTCCGCCTCCGGGTCCCGATTGCCCGGCGGCCGGCACTTGACCACGTTGGTGATGAAGACCTGCTCGCGCTTCAGCCCGATCATCCCCAACAGCTCTTCGAGGAATTTGCCGGCCGCGCCCACGAACGGGCGGCCCTGCTGATCTTCATGAAAGCCCGGCCCCTCCCCGATGAACATGAGCGCAGCGTCAGCCGGCCCCTCGCCCGGCACGGCGCGTGTGCGGGCCAAGTGCAGTTTGCAGCGCGTGCAGACGTTGACCTCGGCGGCAATGGTCTGGAGAGTGATTTCAGCAGTCATTTTCCTTCAACCTCAGCATCCCGCGGCGGCTCAGCAGACTGCCCGGCGGTGGCCAAGAGCCTGGTCATCAGCAGCGCGTCTTCGCCGTCGCGATAGTAACGCTTGCGCCGGCCCACCTCGACAAAGCCAAATTTCTGGTAGAGCCGCTGCGCCGCCAGGTTGCTCCCCCGCACCTCGAGCGTGGCGGAGATGGCGTGGAGCGCGCTCGCTTTATCCAGCAAAGCCTGCAACAAGTGCTCGCCGATGTTGCGTCGCCGCCACTCCGGATGAACGGCAAGCGTGTTGATGTGCGCTTCGTCAGCCACCACCCACAGACCACCATAGCCCACCACCTGCCGGCGTGGGCCGCGGCCCCACAGCCGATCCAGCCAGGCCGGCCCCGACAGCGACTCGGCGAGATAAGCGACCAGGAAGTGCGCGTTGCGGTTCTCCAGCAACTCGAACCGATAAGATTGCTCCGTCCAGGGTTGAGGAAACGAAACCTGATCAATGGCCAGCACTTGGGGGAGATCGCTCAAGTGCATGGGCGAGATCAGGAGCTTCTTCAGACGGGCCGGTTCGGCGACGCGCGTCATCGCGGTTGACCCTCCGGCTGACCGGCATACAGCGGCGCGAGCGTCGCCGGGTCGTCGGCCTCATTGCGCTGCAGCCGTTCCCAGCCGATTTCGGCCAGGTCGCCGGCGCGGCGCACGGAACGCGCGGGCGAGGCAAAGGTCGCACGTCCGTGCAGCGCCCGCAGCTCGTCCGGACGAACTGAGTCCCATTCGCCGCAAATCACGGTCGGTGTTTGCACCTCGGCGGCCAGGGCGGCCCAATCCAGCACCCGAGCCTGGCCATCCGGCATCCAGCGTCGGCCATTCCAGAAGTAGGCGCCGGCGATCATCCGGCCCCGGCCGGCCTCCAGCAGCACGACCACCCGCTCGACGCCGGGCGGCTGCGCGTGCAACACGATGTCGAACGTCGGCACGCCGAAGAGCGGCAGGCGCTGGGCCAGGGCCAGGCCCTTGGCGAAGCCCAGCCCGATGCGCAGGCCGGTATACGATCCTGGCCCGAGCGCAACGGCGATTCCGGAGAGGGTCTCCGGCGTGACCGCAGCCCGTCGCAACAACAAGGCCGCCTGCGGCGCCAGCTCCACCGTATGCTGGTGCGCCGTGCGCCAGGTGCACTCGACCAGGACGCGCCGGCCATCATACAACGCCAGGGAGATCTGCCGCGTCGCTGTGTCAATCGCCAGGAGCATAGGTCACCCGCCGAACGCCGAACGTCGAAAATCGTTGAGCAAGTCTTCGTAACGCTTGCCGACCGCATCCAGTCGGAAGGCGCGTTTCTCCGCTTCCACCCAGCGCAGGGTCAGCGTCAGCCGCTCCGGCGGCAACACTTCCAGGATGTGCTCCGGCCACTCGATCACCATCACGCCCTCGGCGCTCAGCAAATCGTCGAAGCCGATGGCCAGCGCCTCCGCGCCGGAGCGCAGCCGATAACAGTCGAGATGCCACAGGCGCAGGCCGTCTGCGCGGCGATACTCGTTGACCAGCACAAAGGTCGGGCTGGTCACTGGCTCCAGCGCGCCCCAGCCGCGCCCCAGGCCGCTGACGAAGGTGGTCTTGCCGCTGCCCAGCTCGCCGCTCAGGCCGATCACGTCGCCGGGCTGCAGCCGCTCGCCGAGCCGGACGCCCAGGCGCACCGTCTGCTCCGGCGCATGACTGATGAATTCGAGCGCGCGCTGATCCAGGATGGGCATGGCGTCAGCAAGATTATACGTCCGAGGCTTCGGACGGCGAATATGTTGATTGAGAATTCCCCATGACCCGTGTATCATTTGCAGGCTGATGCGTATCCTCATCCTCTCCGATATCCACGCCAACCTGGCTGCGCTCGAAGCCGTGCTGGAATCCGCCGGCGAGTACGACGCAGTTTGGTGCCTGGGCGACCTGGTCGGTTACGGCCCCAACCCCAACGAGTGCATCGAGTGCGTGCGCTCCCTGCCCAACCTGATCTGCCTGGTGGGCAACCATGATAAGGCCGTGCTGGGCGACCTGGACGTGAACACGTTCAACAACGACGCGCGGTACGCCCTCCTCTGGACGCGCGATACGCTCAAACCGCAGAACATCGCTTATCTGCACTCGCTGTCACCCATCACGGAGATCGAGGCCTTCACGCTGGCGCACGCTTCGCCGCGCCAGCCGGTCTGGGAGTACATCCTCAACCGATTGATTGCCAGCGAGAATTTCGGCTATTTCACCACCCCCTATTGTCTCGTCGGCCACACCCATGTGCCCGTGATCTACCAGGAGTCGGACCTGGTGGGCGATTGCCTGGAGTATTTGCCCAACTACGAAAGCCCGCTGGTTCTCAACAGTGAGCGGCTGATCATCAATCCCGGCAGCGTTGGCCAGCCGCGCGACGCCAACCCGCACGCGGCCTACGCCCTGCTCAACCTCGAGACGCGCACCTGGCAATACCGCCGTGCCATCTACGATATTGACCGCACGCAGCGCCAGATGCGCGCCCGCAACTTCCCGGAGCGCCTGATCCTGCGCATTGCCCAGGGCTGGTAGATAGGGAGGGGACGAGGGGCAGGGGACAGGTAAGCGGGGAACCGGCGCGCGGAGGGGCGCGTCCGATAAGCAAGCGACACACCACACTCGGAGGCTGCCATGCTCAAGAAACTCGTCTTCATTTTGGCCGCACTCGCGCTGACGGCCTGTTCGCCGCAGATCACCTCGCCCTTTGCCCCCGTGCAACCGGAGATCCTTGCCACCGCGCCCGTCGAACTGCGAGTAGAGAGCTCCCCCGGCTCGGCAGTCTCACAGCCCGCCGCTGCCGCCAGTGAGCGGCTGGTCATCAAGACGGCCAGCCTGACCCTGATCGTGAAGGATACACAAGCTTCGTTGCAGGCGATCACCACGCTGGCCGCCGGCCTGGACGGCTACGTCGTCAGTTCCAACACCTACCAGACTACGACTGACGCACAGGGCAACAAGGTGCTGCAAGGAACCATCAGCCTGCGCGTGCCCGTCAACCGCTTCGATGAGGCGCTGGCGCAGCTGCGCGGCCTGGCGGTCGAAGTGGACAACGAGGCCATCACGGGCGAGGATGTGACTGCACAGTACACCGACCTGGAGAGCCAGCTCAGGAATCTAGAGGCCGCCGAGGCGCAGTTGCGGACGATCATGCAGGAGGCTCGCAAGACCGAAGACGTGCTGAACGTCTTCAACCAGCTCACGAGCATCCGCGGCCAGATCGAGCAGGTGAAGGGTCAGATGAAGTATTACCGTGAGTCGGCGGCCATGTCGCTCATCAATGTCAGCCTGATCCCGGACGCGCTGAGCCGGCCGATCGAGATCGGCGGGTGGCGGGCGGAGGGCGTGGCTCGCGACGCCCTCCAGGCGCTGGTGCGCGCACTACAAGGGCTGGCCACCGCCGGCATCTGGCTTGGGATTTACGTGCTGCCGTTGGCGCTGCTCATCCTGGGGCCGCTGTTCCTGCTGGGGCGCTGGGCGCTGCGTCGCCTGCGCCGGCCCAGGCCGGTCACGACTGGAAACTTGCCGGCTGCGTGAACATAGCCGGCAGCTCACGCTTTGCCCGCTGAAGAAGTTGCGACGCACTCGGCAAGGTGCGTCGCACTTTTTTCTATCCGATGGCGGCGCGCACCTGCCGCGCCAGCGCGCCGAACTCCGGGCTGTGCTCCATCTCGGCGCGGCGCGGGCGCGGCAACGGCACGTCGAGCGCCAGCGTGACCTGACCGGGCCTGGGGCTGAGCACCAGCACGCGGTCCGCCAGCAGCAGCGCCTCGGGGATCGAGTGGGTAACCATGAGCACGGTGGTCCTGCGCCTCTCCCAGATGCGCAGCAGCTCCACGCCCATCCGTTCGCGGGTCAGAGCGTCGAGCGCGCCGAACGGCTCATCGAGCAGCAGCACCTCGGCGTGCCGGATGAGGGCGCGCGCAATCGCCACGCGCTGCTCCATGCCGCCGGAGAGGTCGCGCGGCAGCGCCTGCTCGAAACCCGTCAATCCGACGAGGTCAATGAGTTCCTGCGCCTGCCGTTGGGCTTCGGCGGGGCGCGCGCCCTGCAACTCCAGCGACAGTTGCACGTTGGCCAGCACCGTGCGCCAGGGCATCAGGTTCGCCTTTTGAAAGACGAAGCCGATGCGTTCGCTGGGGCCGGTCAGCGGCTGGCCATCGAACAGCACCTGGCCCACGGTGGGGCGCAGCAGGCCGCCCAGGATCTTGAGCAGCGTGCTCTTGCCGCAGCCGCTCGGCCCCACCACGCAAACGAACCCCTGCGGACGCAGGGCCAGGCTGACGTCCTCCAGCGCGTGCAGGCCGCCGTTGCCGTTCGGATAGACATGAGTGAGTGAGTGAGCGGTGAGCATCTGGTGGAGCGACCGGGGATAGCACAGCGCGCGTCAGGCGCTCACGGCACGAAGTCGTTGGTGAAGGCGGCGTTCACGTCGAGCGGCCGCGCGAGCAGGCCGGCGTCCAGCAGCGTGGCCTGCATGTTTTCCCAGGCTGTTGCCCGAACAAAGCCGATGCGGTCCGCCTTCCACATCTCTACCGTCGCCGTCAGCACTTGCTTCTCTAAGGCATCATCCTTCAAAGCGTCGGGCGCGTACTTTTTGGAGATGGCATATGCCTCGTCGGGGTTAGCGATCACGTCCTGCATACCGCGCGCCACGGCACGCACGAAGCCGCGCACCAGCTCCGGCTCGGCGCGGATCGTCGCCTCGTTCGTCAGCAGGCCGTTGGCGGCCAGCATCGCGTAATCACTCACCTGGATCACGTTGAGGCGCTCGCCCTGCGCCGCCAGCCGGATCGGCTCGTTGTTGGCGTAAACCACGGCGGCCTCCACGCGCCCAGCGCTCAGCGCCTCGACCTGATTGAAGCCGACCTCTTCAATAATCACCTCTTCCGGCCGCAGCCCCGCCGCCGCCAGCAGCGCGCGCAGGCCGACGAAGCTGGCCCCGGCCAGGATCGGCACGCCGATGCGTTTGCCCTTCAGGTCCGCCGGCGCAGCGATACCGCTCTCGGCTTTGGAGATGACGGCCACCGGGAACTTCTGAAACCAGGCCAGGACATAGACGACGGGCAAGTCCTGCGCCCGGGCCAGCAGCACCTGCTCGCCGGAGACCACGGCGAACGGCAGCGCGTTCGCGCCGACCAGTTGGACGCCGTTGGTCTCGAAGGAATAGTCGAACTCCACATCCACGCCGGCCTCGCGGAAGTAGCCCTTCTCTGCGGCGACGTAGAAGTTCGCGTATTGCACACTGGGGATGTAGCCCATCGGCAGGCGAATTTTGCGCAGCGTCGCCCCCCCATCCCCAGCAGGAGGCAAAGGGGTCGGCATCGTTGCTGGCGCCGCGCAGCCCGCCAGCAGCAAGGCCGCGAGTAAAACATGAACAGCTCGTTGCATCTGTTGGCTTCTCCTTTGTATGCTCGTTGTCTTCTCCGTTTCGGCCCGGGACTAGCGCCGCCAGGCCAACAGGACTCTTTCCAGCAAAGATACGATGCCATACAAACCCAGCGCCAGCGCCGCCAGCGTCGCCACGGCAACGAAGACCAGGGCCGTGTCGTACGCACCGCGCCCGACGTTGACCAGATAGCCGAGGCCGCGGTCCGCGCCGACGAACTCGCCGACCACCGCGCCGATGACGGCCAGCGTCGCGCCGATCTTCAGGCCGCCCAGGAGCACGGGCAAAGCCGCCGGCACTTCCAGCCGGGTGAACGTCTGCCAGCGTGTGGCGTTCAGCGAGCGCATCAGGTCGCGCAGCTCCGGCGCCACCGAGCGCAGGCCGACGAGGGTGTTGACCAGGATGGGGAAGAAGACGATCAGCGCGCAGATGAGGATTTTGGAGAGCACGCCCGGCCCAAGCCAGATGACGAGCAGCGGGGCGATGGCGACCACCGGCACAGCCTGCGAGGCGACGAGGTAGGGCGTGAGCGCGCGTTCCAGCGCTGGCGATTTGGAGATCAGGTAGCCCAGCACGACGGCCGTGGCGAGGCCCAGGCCCAGGCCGGCCAGCGTTTCGAACAGAGTCGCGGCGGTGTGCCACAACAATGAGCCATCCCTCAGCGCCTCCACAAAGCGCGACCCCACACGCACGGGCGCCGGAAGAATGAAAGCGGGCAGGCCGCTTAGGCGGACGGCGGCCTCCCAGGCGAGCAGGCCGATGACCAGCGCCAACAGCGTCCACGGCCAGCGCACCGCGCGCGGGCGGCGGGACGTCACTGGCCTGCCCTCACCGGAAGAAACATCGGAAGAAATTTCCAGCGTCGCCATCAACAAAAGACCCCGGAGATTGTCTCTCCCAAAACTGGAGAGTTGCTCCGGGGCAAAGGAAAACAAGCCGGCCGCGCGGCGCGTTCCGCGCCTGGCGTTGGCAAAAAGAACCCGCTGACGGGGCGCGCACTGCGCGCCAGCCAACGGGGCCGTGACCATAAGGGCTGAGGCCGCTGTGAACGGCTCAGCCTTCTGGCTCCTTCTTTCATCCCGACTATACGGTCGGCGCCGGACTTCCACCGGCTCATGCGCGTTGTACCCAGCGCGCTCGCGGGCTATACCGCCGATCGGGAATTGAGCCGCCGCCTGTCTGGCCACCCCGGAACGCTCCGCATTCCGGATAAGAGCCTATCACTAAACTTCGTCCTGGACGGTTTGATCCGGTTTTGGCGAAGGCAATACATTCGCCTGAACCGGGTTTAGAGATGGGTTCTAAGCCGCGCACCCGCGCGGCGACTCGCACCCTGCCCCGAAGGATATGCTATAGAATTGACGACATTATATCGCTCGCCGAAAGGCCCGTCAATTGGCGCCCGGCTCCGATTTATGCGCCGAAAGTCACTGGCCTCCGCCTTCGCACAGCGAAGGACCGTCACCCTCCTAAATGATGAAGACCCAACTCCTGCAACGTATTCGGGATAAGAGCGCTCTGGTCGGCGTGGTGGGCCTGGGCTATGTCGGCCTGCCGCTGGCCGTCGCCTTTGGGCAGGCCGGCCTGCGCGTGGTGGGCATAGAGGTGGATCCCGATAAGGTTGCGCGCCTGAATCGCGGCAAGAGCTATGTGCCGGACGTGCCCGAGGCGCAGCTGGCCGAAATCATGCAGCACGGCAGGTTCACGGCGACCGGCGACTACGCCGCGCTGCACGCCGCCGACGCCATCATCATCTGCGTGCCGACGCCCCTGCGCAAAACACGCGACCCCGACATGTCGTACATCATCAGCGCCGCCGAAGGCGTGATCCCTCACATGCAGCCCGGCCGGCTGCTGGTGCTGGAGAGCACCACCTACCCCGGCACCACCGAGGAGGTCTTCGAGTTGCCGCTGAAAGCACGCGGCTATCACCTCGGCGAAGACGTGTTCCTGGCGTTCTCGCCGGAGCGCATTGACCCCGGCAATCGAACCTTCACCGTGCGTAACACGCCCAAAGTCGTGGGGGGTGTTACCCCAGCCTGTACCGAGGTGGCCACGGCGCTTTACGGTCTGGCCGTGGAGCGCGTCGTGCCGGTCTCCTCGCCGCGCGCCGCCGAGATGGTCAAGCTGCTGGAGAACACCTTCCGCGCCGTCAATATCGGCCTGGTGAACGAGGTGGCGTTGATGTGCGCCCGGCTCGGCATAGATGTGTGGGAGGTGATTGATGCCGCGGCGACCAAACCTTACGGCTTCATGAAGTTCACGCCGGGTCCCGGCATCGGCGGGCACTGCATCCCGGTTGACCCGCTCTACCTTTCCTGGAAACTGAAGGCCCTCAACTACACCGCGCGTTTCATCGAGCTGGCGGACGTGATCAACGGGCAGATGCCGCTGCATGTGGTGGCGCTGACGGCGGAGGCGCTGAACGAGGTCGGCAAACCGTTGTATGGCGCCAGGGTGCTGGTGCTGGGCGCGGCCTATAAACCGGACGTGGACGACACGCGCGAGTCCCCGGCGCTGGATGTGATGATCGAACTGCAACGCCGCCACGCCCAGGTCAGCTATCATGATCCACATGTGCCCACGCTCAAGCTGGGCGCGGAGACGCTGGCTTCCGCGCCCCTGACCGCCGAGTCGCTCCAGTCCGCCGACTGCGTCATCCTCATCACCGCGCATACGGCCATTGATTGGGCGCTGGTGGCCGAGCGCGCCCGGCTGGTGATTGACACACGCAACGCGCTCAAGGGTCGGGCAACGGCGGCGCGCGTAATCAAGTTGTAGATGGCGACGGGGTCAGATGGGAGCGGGTCGCGCACCCCTACACCCCCCAGCCTCCTCGCGGGGATGGGGGGGTGGGGCTGGGCGGCGCTGCTGCTGCTCCCGGTGCTGGTCATTTACTGGCCTGCGCTGCAATACGGACTGATCTGGGACGACCCGCTTTGGTATCAACAGGGTCAAGGCCGCTCGGCGTTCGAGCCGTTCGTTTCACTGCCCACCTACCAGTTTTACCGGCCGCTCTCCCTGCTCTACAACCGACAGTTCGTCTCAGCGGAGGGGGTCGTGAACGCGCCGCTGCTCCACGCCCTGCAGATCGCCGCCCACGGCATCGCGACTCTGCTGCTGGCGCCGGCGCTCGCCGCCCTGGGCGTGGAGCGCTGGACGGCGCGCTGTAGCGCCCTGTTCTTCGCGATCTTTCCATTGAGCTTTCAGGCCGTGGCCTGGCAGGCGCCGCAGGGGCCGCACGTCGTGCTCTGGTTGTTACTGGCGGTGCTCGCGGCGCATCACTACCAGCGCCTAAGGCGCAATCGCTTTCTCCTTTTCTCGCTGCTGGCCTATATCGTTGCCCTGCTCTTCCAGGAAAGCGCGTTGCCGCTCGTCTTCCTCTTTTTCTGGCTCGCCGCCGGGGAGGGGCGCCGCGCCGACCGGCGACGCTGGCCGCTGCTGTACCTGGCGCTGGCCGGCCTCTATCTGTTGATCTGGCTGAACGTGCCGAGGCGTAGTGACGTGACCGGCGCGGGTTTTCAGATCAATGTCCTGGCCTACCTGCTGCAAGGCATCGTCTTCCCCCTGGCGCGGCCGGCGGCTAGCGAGCTGCATGAGTGGACGCCGGCAGCGTTGGCGGCGGTCTTCGCCGTCGCCGGTGCGGCGTTAGCCCTTGGTGCATGGCGGGCACAGGGCTGGCGCGTGTCGCTGCTGGCCGTATTGTGGATCGGCGCCGGTCTGGGGCCGGCCTGGGTCGGCCTGTCGTGGGACTACGTCGCGGTGGGCGAGCGCCTGTTTTACGTGGCCGCGCCGGGCATCGCGCTGCTATGGGCGAGCTGGGCGGCGCAAGCCTTCACGGCGCAGCGGCTCGCGCCACGCGCCCTGGGCGGCGCAGTGTTGCTCGGCGTGGTGTGGTTCTCGCTGCAACACCTGCGCGACTTTCAAAACCTATATGCGGCGGGCACCCATCACCTGCAGCGCGCGGTCGCCGTGCTGGCGGAGAGGCCGGGCGAACGCCTGCTGTTCGTCAATTTCCCGGATCGCTTTGAACTGCGCCCGCCCTATTACCCGCTCGGCTTTTGGGGCCTGACCCTCGCACCGCCGGTGGCGACGTTGAGCGACTTCACCCGCGCGCTGACCGGCCCGGTCAGCGCCGAAGATGAATCGCTGGCCGCCTTCCTCACCGGCGCCGAGGCGCGTGCGGCCTGGCCGTATCGTGTAGACCTGCGCGGCGTCAACAGTGCGCCGGAAGTGCTCGTCGAAACGGCCCGGCGCGTTGATCGGATTTTCATCTCAGAGTATCAGGCCGATGGAACGCTGCGCCTGCGCGAGGCCGGCGCGGTGCGCGCCGCGGCCCCTGACAGCGCTGCTCGCGCGGCCTTTGGCGAACAAGCGCAGCTGGTCAGCGCCTCGGTCCGGGAGGGCGACCGCATCACCCTCCATCTCGTCTGGCGCGCGCTGAAAGCCTTCGGCTACGACGAGACGATCTTCGTGCATGTGTGGCGCGGGGACGAGTTCGTGCGAAGCGCCGACGGCGACAGCCTGGCCGAACTCGTGCCGCTCTACGCCTGGTCGCCGGGCAGCGAGATCGAAGACGTGCGCGAGCTCGACCCGCACGGCCTGCCACCGGGAACGTACACCGTGCGCGTCGGCCTCTACCGGCGCTCGGACGGCGGGCGGCTGCCGGCCCGCGCGGCAGATGGCAGCCGTTTCCCGGACGACGCGGTGACCGTGGGCGCCTTTCAGGTTCACTGAACTGTGCTTTAATCGGCCCCATCCGTTTCATCTCGCGCCATCCGTTTCAGCTATCCAATCGGTTGACCCGTGACCAATCGCCTCTCCATCATCATCCCCGCCTACAACGAGGCCCGCACTTTGCGCACGGTGATCGAGCGCGTCCTGGCCCGTGTGCCGGACGTGTTCGAGATCATCATCGTGGACGACGGCTCGCAGGACGGCACGGCCGAGGTGGCTCGACAGTTGAGCACGGATTATCCGCAGGTTAGGCTGGCGCCGCACGCGTGCAACCAGGGCAAGACGGCGGCGCTGCGCACCGGCTTCGCCGCCAGCCGGGGCGACATCATCCTGGTGCAGGACGCCGACCTGGAATACGACCCCGCCGACATCCCGGCGCTGATCGAGCCGATCCTGGCTGGCCAGGCCGACGTAGTGTATGGCTCGCGCTTCCTGGTGCGGCGCGCTGCCCGCGTGTTGTACTATCGCCACTACCTAGCCAACAAGTTCCTGACCTTCCTCACGAACCTACTCACCGACATCAACTTCACCGACGTCGAGACCGGCTACAAGGCCTTTCGCGGCGAGATCATCCGCAACATGGTCATCACCTCCAGCGGCTTCGGCTTCGAGATCGAGGTCACGGCCAAGGTCGCCAAGCTCAAGTGCCGGGTGTACGAGGTGCCCATCTCCTACCATGGGCGCACTTACGAAGAGGGCAAAAAGATCGGCTTCACCGACGGCCTGTACGCCATCTGGTACACGCTGGTCTACAACCTGTTGTGGAGCAAGGCGCGCTCGTTCCGCGCCCTGCCGCTCATAGGCAGCGGCGAGCATCTGCGCGCCGGCTGAGGCGGTTGGGACGCCTGGGATGACTCAGTATCTGCCCATCGTCATCGCCGCCGCCGCGCTGGCCTTTCTGGCGACGCCGGTCACGCGCTGGCTGGCGCGACGCTGGGGGCTGGTGGATCAGCCGGGCCTGCGCAAGGCGCACCGCGCGCCGACGCCGCTGCTCGGCGGGCTGGCGCTGTACGCCGGCGTTACGCTGGCGTTCATCGCTTACGGCCAGACCGGCTGGATTACGCAGGGATTCGGCATCCTGGGCGGCGCGACACTGTTGTTCGTCACCGGCCTGTGGGACGACCGCTTCGGCATGCCGGCCTGGCTCAAGCTCGGGGCCGGCGTGATGGCCGCGCTGTTCCTCAGCGCCTTCGGCGTGCGCGTGCAACTCCTCAACGTGCTCTGGCTGGACACGGCCATCACCGTGCTGTGGGTGGTGGGCATCACCAACGCCGCGAATCTGATGGACAACATGGACGGCCTGGCGGCCGGCCTGACGGCGGTAGCGGCCGGTTTCTTCTTCATCCTGGCGGCGCTGGAGGGGCAGGGGCTGGTGGCCAGCCTGGCGGCGGCGCTGCTCGGCGCCTCGGCCGGCTTCCTCTTTTACAACCTTGCGCCGGCGGTCAGCTTCATGGGCGACGCCGGCTCGCTGACCCTTGGCTTCCTGCTGGCCGCGCTCGGCATCCAGATCCGCTTCCTCAACTACCCCCTCGCCTCGACCTGGATGGCGCCTATCGTCGTCCTCGGCCTGTTCATCTTCGACACCACCCTGGTTACCGTCTCGCGCTTGCGCCGCGGGCGCTCGCCGTTTCGGGGCGGCTCCGACCATACCTCGCACCGATTGACGCAGCTCGGGCTGAGCAAGCCGCGCGCCGTGCTGACGTTGTACGTCGCCGCCTTCTCGCTGGGCGCGACAGCTATCGTACTGACGCGCCTGGAGCCGCTGGCTGCCAATACGCTGTTTGCCGGCCTGGTCGCCGTTGGTCTGTTCGCGCTGGTCGGGTTCGAGCGCATCGAGCCGAGGCTGGCCGGCGACCCGCCGCTCGTCGTCATCCCTGGCGGCGGTGGTTTTGTCGAGGCGGTGCAGGCCGCCCTGAGCGTCAGCCATGACGTGACCGTGCTGGCCGCGACGGGGCCGGGCGCCCCCTCGCGCGAAGACGTCATCGAGGCGCTGGCCGCGCTGGCGGAGGCGCCAGCGGCGGTGCGTGACCTGCTGACGCGCGGCTTGAGCGAGGCCTGGTGGGCCGAGCTGCCCGCCCTGCACCGTGCGTTGCGGCTACATGGTAGCATTGTGGCCGTGAACGCCGAGACCATCACCGGCGCGCAGGCGGCGTTGCGCCGGGCGCGGCTCATCCTGCTGGGGCCGGGCGAAGCCGCCATCAATCTACAACCCGTGCTGGCCAGCCTGCAAGCGGAGCTGGACAGGACGCCGGCGGCCAAGGTCTGGGCCGACGCAACGCCTGCCACCCATGGCGCGCTGGCCAGCGAGGTGCAACGGCGCCTACTATACGAGGCAGCTGGGACGGCGAAGGGACAGGCTCTGAACGGGTGAACAGCCTATCATTAAAGCGCCGGGGATCAGCTGCGCTGAGGCGCAGCGCGTGGCCGAACGCTGCGCGCTGCGGGCGTTTCTGAAACTTTGACCCAATCGCGCGCGCAGGTGTGAGCCTTTCTAGACCTCCTCGCGCGGAGTCAAAGCAAGGCCGAAGGGTGAGCGGCTTTCGCCGAAAGATCGTCGAGCACGGCAGAGGGACGAATCACATCGCCGCTCGCCGCGTTGAGCTGTTGGACTCATAAAGGAAGTCACCTTGATGGATCGCTCACGGGACTGGTTGAGACAGGCGCAGAGAGACCTAGAACAAGCCGAAGACTCGCGCCGGGCGGGCCGTCACGAGTGGGCCTGCTTTGCCGCCCAACAGGCGGCGGAGAAGGCCGTGAAGGCGCTGCACCTTTTTTGCAAGCAGGAGGCCTGGGGGCAAGTCGTCGCGCGGCTGCTGGCCGAGCTGCCGGAATCTATTCAGATACCGGAAGGGCTGGTGGACAAGGCGCGGGTGCTGGATAACTTCTATATGCCTACGCGCTATGCAAACGGCCATCCGGAAGGGGCGCCCTTCGAACACTATGGCCCATTGCAGAGCGCGGAGGCGCTGATCTATGCCCGTGAGATCGTTGAGTTCGCCCGTGCTCAAATGGCCTGAGGCTCGGGCTGTGGAGCAGGCCGTGCGCGACTGGGCCGAGGCGCTTGGCCGTCTCCGCCCCGACGTGCTGCGCATCGGTTACTTCGGCTCGTATGCGCGCGGGGACTGGGGGGTGGGCAGCGATCTGGATCTGCTGATCATTGTGGAACACGCCAATCAGCCATTTGCCCGCCGGGGAGTGGAGTGGGACGTCACGGGTTTACCGGTTCCAGCGGAGGTGCTGGTTTACACCGAAGCTGAATGGCAAGCGTTGGCGCGCGCGGGCGGGCGTTTCTCCCGCACCGTGGCCGCCGAGGCCGTGTGGGTGTACGCGCGTAAGCCGCAGGCGTGAGCGGGAGTGGAGGCACACACAGGCAACGGGGGCGGCGAAGGGGCGAAGGTGTGCACGCAAAAGATGTCAGTGACAGCCGCATCCTGAGCGGAGCGGGCTGCTTTTGCCCGCGCAGTCGAAGGAGCGGCTGACAACCTTTGCGTGCACACCTGAACGACTGGGTGTCCGTCAGTTTTTTCGAGTGGAGGCCGAAGCCGGCCAGTATTGCGCGCGGCCAATGGGTGAACGACGCCAAGGATGATTGGGTGGCGGGCGATGCGTTTTTGGTTCCGGTGCCTGGGACGGAGCCAGAGGCGCGGTGGAGACCACGTGGGGTGAGGGCACCACCACGGCTGGCGTGGGTTCATGCGGCCTGTCTGTGAGCACGGCCTGGCGCGCTTCTCGGCGTTTCTGGCGGCGAGCCCGAGCGCGGGCGTGCGCCTGTTGTCGCAAGGTGGCTGCGATGTGAGGCCAGGCTTCGGCCCAGCGGTCATTGCAGGCGATGTTGCGCAGGGCCAACATGGGGTCCACGTGCGCGCGCGCCCAGTGCATCCCGGCGCCTTTCAGCCGCGCTTCGACCACCAGTTTGTTGCCGCTTTCGGTGGCGCCACTGCCAATCGGCCAGCCTTGCGCCTGAAAGGTCGGGTATTGCATCTGCGGCTGGCGTTTCTCCAGATAGGCCAAGGCTTGGGGCAATTCCAGGGCTTCGGCCTGCGGATGCTTAACGACCATCTCCCGCAACTCCGCCAGGACGGGGTCTGGGCCGTGATGTTTGAGGTCGTGTAAGCGGGTCTTGAGCCAGGCGGCCAGTTCTGGCGTCTCCGCGCCAAAGGTGGCCTGGCCGATCTTGGCGACGTAGCCGCCCGCGTGGGGGAAGTCCAAGATGCGCACCGCCTCGGGCCGATGCCAGTTCACAAACCCCTGCAGCCATTCGGCCCCATCCAGGACGGCGCCCACCTGTCGGGCGTTTTCCACCCCCCGACGATGGGTCTCCACCAGGGCCAGGCGCGTAAAGGTCTCCGCTTCGGCCAGCCGCGAGAAGTAGGATAAGTTCCGGGTGTGCACGACCTGCTCGCCCCGCTTCGCGTCCTGGACGGGCTCAGCCACTTCACCCAGCACCACGGTCTTGACTTCGGCCCATGCCCCACCCACCAGGGGCACAAAGGCCCCATCCGCGCTCAGGTACAGTTTGGCGGGCCCCGGCGGCGCGGGCGGCGCTTCCCGCTCGAGCCGTTCCGCTTCTTGCGTTTGCCAGTGCGCCTGCGCCGCCCCGGCCGCTTGGGTATAGCGTCGGGCAGTGGGTTCACTCACCGAGACCTTCAAGCTGAAGCCTAACTCCGCCGCCGCCTTCTCAAAGGGCAGCCACGTCCCCAAGCGCACCAGACATTCATGGGCATGCGGCGTTAGGTGACCCGGCAACAGCCCCAGTTCTTCATCCAGGGGGAAAAAGCCCGCACCCACACGGCGGGCACACCCCATAGCGCCGTTCTAACTCAATGACTTGGTCTCCTTGCGTCTGTAACTGGCGCACGCCCTGCGTGCTCCGCTCCAGCCGCGTGCCACACTCCGGAAAGCGGGGGGCTTCTCCGGGCCGGTCGCCCCAGTCCCGCGCCTGGCTCAGCAGGGCCGCTTCTTCCAGCAGCTTCGCCCGCAAGCGTTCCAGTCGTTCATCTAACGCCGCTTCGATCTCCTTCAAGGTGGCTTTCGGATGTTGCACACGCCATTCCGCGATCCCCGTGATCACTTCTTGGCTCAGGGCTTGCCAGCGCTTTTCCAGT
>JBBIQY010000057.1:0-27072 GCA_037442085.1 Anaerolineae bacterium | reverse complement strand
CAAAGGTTCCACGGGCCTATCTCCCGTGGAACCTTTGCAGTTCCGAAGAGTCTCGAAGAAAACCTAGTTCGGTAATCTCACGCCGGTGAAGTTGTACTCCTTCTGAATGGAATTGCCCGGGAAGCTGAAGGTGGTCATCGTCGGAGCAATATACTGTTCCAGGCAAAGGACCTCATAGGTCTTGCTTCCGATTGTTCTCTGTGTCCCACACCGGGGGTCCGTCGGCCCGGACACGATCTCGCCCCATTGAGTGGAATAGAACGTGCCCGTCGGATGCGATCGGAAGGCATACCAGGCCGCCTCGATCCGGCGCACATCATTCCATTGCCCCGTCGGCAGCCAGGTGCTCGCAGCCGCTAGATCGGGATCGCTCGAGACGCCGGGGCGTGGGCCGTTGTAATACTGGGGCTTGACGTTGAAGCCAAAGTCCCATCCCCACTCTGGGGCGCCAGCCCGGCTGTACCAGCTCTCGAATGTAAAGTCACACTGGGGATAGAGGACCGCCATGATGGGACGGATCTCGGTATTCCCGCCGCAATTTTCATCCCAACGCAGGTTGGGGCCGGTGTTATCTCCCTGACCGAAGTCTGCCCATAGATCCCAGTAGCTGATGCCGCCTGACGCATCCTTCGCCCAGGCCTGATACGAGTGGAAGCGCGACGAATGGCCGTTCGGATTGGTGTCCAGATGTATGATCACATACAGGTCAATGCCGTCGTCGCGGAGCGAGAAGCCCTTGAAGCTGCTGTGCTTCAGGACGTTCTCGTTCGGGGTATTGCCGGGATGTGAGAACATTGCCGGCCAGCGGCTGGATTGCACCCAGGCAGGTGGCGCGTCGCCATGCTCATGCCCGTAATAGCATCCGCTCGGATGTACGGGGGGATGCCAGTTATGAGGATCATGCAGTTCTTCCGGACAGAGCTGATTGGCAACAGGCGTGCTCGTCGGGCGCGTAGCCGGCGTAGCGGTGGGGTGGTGATGGTGCTCGGTGGGTGTGGGCGAGGCCGTCGGCGGTGGCGGCGTGCTCGTGGGAGCGGCGGGCGTGTTGGTCGGCTGCGCCGTTGCCGTTGGGGCGGGTTGAGTTGGGGTGGCCGCCTGAGTCTGAGTAGGGCGCGGCGTCGCCAGCGGCGCGCACTTCACCGTGATAGTCTTCCGGTCAGCCGAGCGTACGAAGGTGATCCGGGTGGTGCAGGTCAGGGTCAGGCTGGAGCCGGGCTCGAGCGCTTGTGTCTGGGAATTGGTGCGGGCGCTAGAAGTGTTCAATCCCACTGCACCGAACAGTAGTAAAGCGCCAATCAACCAGGTGATGATTTTCCAGTGTCGCATAGCGTTATCTCCTCTGAATGCTCACCGAAAGCGTCGTGTGCTTACCGGTTTCGCCGAGGAGAGTAACAAAGACAAGGGAGGCCCGCCGCAAATTGGGGGCGAACCTTGAGTGAAGATTGCGTGAAGGGCGGCGGCGTTGACACCCCGCTAACTTTGTGGCGGGGCGGTCGGGCAGCGGAGTTATAAGGCCGTGAGAGATGGAGAGCGCAAGATGAGCGTTCGCTGAGCGCCGGCCCGAGCAACGTCAGGCTCGTTCGGTTCGCTTCTCTTCGACGCTGATGGTGTAGCCAAAGCGCCCGATGGTGCGCAGGTAGATGGGGGCGCGCGGGTTCGGCTCCAGCTTGGCGCGCAGATTGCGGACGTGCGCGCGCACGACTTCCTGGCTGCCCGTGCCGGGAGGGTACTTCCAGACTTCCTGCAATAACTGTTCGGTGGTGTAGACCTTGCCGGCGTTGCGCATCAGGAACTGCAAGAGTTCGAATTCGACGGGTGTTGGCTTGACCAGGCGACCTTCGACCGTGAGCTCGAAGGTCTCCAGGTTGAGCGTCAGCGGGCCGACGATGATCTGCGTCGGCGCGCTTTCCTCGGCGCCGTTTTCCGCTCGATCGCGCAGTGCGGCCTGACGTTTGAGATTGGAGATGGTGAACGCCAGTCGCTCGGCTATGGAGGCGGCCAGTCGTTGCCGGCTTTCGCCCAGGGTCGGCCGAGAGCCATCTTCCGTGGCGAGTGCGGTGTCGCGGATCAGCCGAATGTGTAACAAACCGAGGGTCTCGCCCTTGGCGATGAGCGGCGCGCACAGATAGCTGAGCCCCTCGGCGGCGTTGACGTGCTGACAGGCAGGGCCGCCGTGAGGGAGTTCGGCCACATATGGGCGCCCACGTCGCAGCGCCCAGCAGCCTTCTATGGCCAGCAACGGCTCGGCGGGCTGGGCGCGGCCCCAGGCGACGACGTTGTCCAGTTGGTCGGGTGTTGCGCCGCTCAAGTACAGCGCGCCGGACTCCAGCGGGAAAAAAATCGGTAGAAGCTCGGCGATGATGGGCAGGGCCTCTTCCAGGCTCAAACAGCCCTGAAGCTGATTATGCAGTTGATCGAGCAGGGCTAAATCGCGGTTGCTCTGTTCCAGCTCTTTGACCCATTCTGCCAGCCGCAGCTCGACCGCCAGCGCCTCGGCTTCGGCCTGTTTGCGGTCGGTGATGTCCATCTTGACGCTTTGCAGGTATTGGGGCTGGCCGCTCTGGTCGCGCACCAGCATGATCTCATCGTGAAACCAGACGATGCGACCATCGCGCGCCACCATGCGGTATTCGATCAGGCTCGGCTTGGCGCCAGGAGCATACACACTGGCAATGGCCGACCGCACCCGCTCGCGGTCCTCCGGATGAATCTGTTGCCGCCACCAGTTCGGGTCGGCGATCCATTCCGTCTGAGGATAGCCTAACCGCCGCTCCAGTTGTGGGCTGATCGAAATCGTGCTGGTATCGGCGTCCAGGGCCATCCGGTGAATGCCGACCGGGATTTGCTCCGTCAGCGTGCGCGCATTTTCTTCCGCTTCTCGCAAAGCGGCCTCGGTCAGCGCGCGCGCTGCGCGCACCCGGGCCGCCGCGATCTCGCGTTCGACCGCCGGCGCCAGGCGGACCAGGTTCTGGTAGCGCACCACGTCGTGCGCGCCGAGGCTCAACGCCGTGCGTAGTTCATGCGGCTCGACCGCGTGAGAGAGCAGGATGAAGGGGATGTCGAAGCCGGACTCCCGGAGCGCAGCCAACGCCGCCGCCGGGCTGTACTGCTGCAAGTTATCGTCTGCCAGGATGACATCCCAAGCCGGCGCGCTCAGGGCAGCGCGCAACTCGCTCGCCGTCGCAATACGTTCCGACACCGGCTCATAATCGCCGCGCGTCAGTTCTTCACACAGCGCCGGCCACTGATCGTTTGTATCTGCGATGAACAGCACTCGAATTGATTTGCCCATGCTCGCCTGCTTCCCCCGAGATTGTAGCGTCAGCGCCCCAGGCGTGACAAGCGGAGTCGCGTTTGTTTGAAGTTGCGCCTCAAAGCGGCGCGGCAGCCGGGTTGCGGGCCGACCCCGGCGGAACAAAGAACTCCTGCTCGATCTCGCTCGCCGTTGGCCGGTCTTGCAGGCGCATGTAACGCGCCAGCAGGGGGTGGACGCGCTGAATCGCCGCGTACATTTGGGCTGCCGCCTGACGCACCGAAAAGTGCGCGTTGGGCGCAGTGCGCAGCTCACATAGGTGAAAGGCCTGGCGCAGATTGAGCGTCAGCAACACGCGTCGGTTGAAACCGTTGGGCACGAGGTAAGCGGCCTCATCGGGGAAATCGGCGGCGAGGGTTTCGTAGGCCGCGCGCGCCGCCTGCATCGCGGCATGGTACTCGGCAGCGAAGCCGGCCGCCTCGATGGCGCGCGGCGTGGCGTAACCCAGCCGGCAGGTCAGCGCCTGGGGGCTTTGGGTCATCATCCGATGGCGCTTGATTTCGAAGTAGCCGCCCTGGTCCATTACCGCGTCGAAGGTGTAGGTCACATGCTCCAGCTCGCGCAGGGGCACATCGTATTTCTCCAAGCGGCCCAGCGCTGTGTCGGCAAGCTCCGCCTTCTGTTCAGCGGTCAGCGTCTGCACGCGCGCCAGACACTCGGCCCAGTTCGCCTCGCCATAGCGGTACAGGCAGGCGGCCAGAAATTTGTTTTCGCCGTCGCGGTCGTAATCCACGAGCTCCACTGCCGCCGAGAGCTGGCCGCGGTCGGCCGGCGGCGCTCCGTCGTCGGCTGTCTGCCGCAGGGCGCGGGCCGTCTCTCGCTGGTAGGGGACGGCGTCGGCATACTTCACCAGCGTGGGGACCTCGCTCTGCGCGACGCGCTTGATCTCGGCGCCGATCGCTTGGACTTCTTCGAGCGGGTGTGAGAGCAGCTTGCGGATGGCGCTTTCCAGGACGCGGGCATTGGCCGTCATGCCGACGTTGGCCAACGCGGCGGCCGGCAACAGGAAGCGGCAGTTGTCCACGTACTTCGAGCGGATGCGCCCATCCCATTTCGCCTCGCTCTCGCCGTCCCGGCGCGGGAACTGCGCCTGCATCAGTTGTTGCACCGGGGCCAGCGAGCGGTAATAGGCGTCGAACAGCCGACGGCAGGTGTCGTGGTAGAGCGCCGCATGTTTGCTCTCCGCCACGCGGCGCGGCGTGTAGAAGTCGTCCGGCCCCCATTTCTGATAGCGGGTGGATTTCTCTGTGTAAGACGCCAGCCGATTGGACTCCAGACACTCGATCGCCAGCCGCGAGACGTTCTCGATGGCCAGGTGTAACACGGCGTGCTCGGCGACGCTGGCGTGCCCGTAGCCTACCACCCATTTCTCGTGAAATTGCGCCGATGACTCATCGGTCAGAGCCTCGGCGATCTCGCGAAAGGACTCCGGGCTGCGGGATGTCTTGGCGAACGCCACGGCGATGACTTCCGGGCTGAGAGATTTCGGGCTGAGGAGGTAGATGTGACGAGACGGCATAAGGGTCGAAGGTTACAGGGTGGGAGTTTCGTTTTCAACCTGTAACAGCTGGCGGGCGGCGCGGATGTCGTTTTGAATTTGTGCGACCAGGGCGGGGACGCCGGAGAATTTCACTTCAGGGCGCAGGCGGGCCACGAAGTCGAGCGAGACGGTCGAGCCGTACAGGTCGCCGGCGAAATCGAGCAGGTGGGTTTCGACGGTCAGTTTCGGCTCGGTGGAGTTGAAGGTGGGCCGATAGCCGACGTTGGTCACCGCCGGCACATGGCTTGCCTGTGCTGTAGCGGCGCGGCAGGCATACACGCCGACCGCCGGGATCGCATGTTCTTCAGAGACGTCCAGGTTTGCGGTCGGGATGCCGATCGCGTGACCACGCCCGGCGCCCTTCACGACCTGGCCGCTCAGCCGGAACGGGCGCCCAAGCAACTTCGCCGCCTGTTCCACCGCGCCGTCGCGCAGACACTGGCGGATGCGCGTGCTGGAGATGATCTCGCCGTCCACCTGGATCGGCGTTTGCACGTGGACGGTGAAGCCCAGCCGCTCGCCCGCCGCCCGCAGGTAAGCGACGTGGCCCTCGCGGTTGTGGCCCAGCGCAAAGTCCGCGCCGCACCACAGCTCCGCCAAACGGGCGTGAGTGATCAATTGCTCCACGTACTCGGCGGCGGTAATGGCTGCGAAGGCCGCGTCGAAGCGATGCGTCACCAGCACGTCCACGCCGAGCGCTGCCAGCATCTGCGCCTTTTCATCCGGCGTGGTGAGATAAAACGACGGGCGCCGTCCGCGCAGGAACACCGAGGGATGCGGGGCAAAGGTGATTACGACGGCCGCGCGGCCCGTGGCGTGCGCACGCGCTACCAGGCCGCCGATGAGCGCCTGGTGCCCGCGGTGGACGCCGTCGAACGCGCCAATGGTGACCACCGTGGGCGAGGCGAGGTTTAGTTCCGATAATGAAGAGGCAAACTGCATAAATGGCCTGGATGGGAGACGATGGATGCAGGGTTTCGTTGTTCAGCGCCGGGGCCGGATGTGTGCGGCGTCTGTCATTCTACCAAGATCTTTCAGCGGTTTGGAGCGGCGAGCACTTTGTCGGGGCGCCAGACCTGCGCTTCGGGATCGGCGCGCAGAACCGCGATGAATTCACCGGCGGGGTTGTACGCGCGCGCCCAGCCGCCCGGCGCGTCGCTCAGCGGCAGGGCGACGCCATGCAGCACGCGCCGCGCCTCGCGTTCGGATAGATGCAGCGCCGGCCAGTCGGGCAGGGCGGCGTCCGGCGGGAGCAGGTAGCGTTGCCAGTCGCCGGCTTCGAAGGCCGTTCTGAGCGTGTCCAGGCTGATCGCGTCTTCCAGCCGGAAGTGGCCGGCCGCCGTGCGCTGCAGGGCTGCCAGGAACGCGCCACAGCCGAGCGCCTGCCCCAGGTCGTGGGCCAGTGAGCGAAGATACGTCCCTGCTGAGCAGTGCGCCTCCAGCACGCACTCCGGCGGCGACCATTCGCGGAGGGCCAGCGAATAGAAGGTCACGGTGCGGGGTTTGAGCTCAACGGCTTCGCCGCGCCGCGCCAGCTCGTAAGCTTTCTGTCCGCCGCGCTTGAGGGCGGAAAAAGGCGGAGGCCGCTGTTGAATGGTGCCGCGAAATGTCGCCAGCGCCGCCTCGACCTGTTCACGTGTGGGCGTCCCTCGCTGTGCGAAGGCGGCCTCGCTCGTGGCAGTAATGACGCCGGCGGCGTCGTAGGTGTTGGTGCTCTGGCCAAAGCGCACGCGGGCCAAATAACGTTTGTCTTTGTGGAGCAGGTATTCGCTCAGGCGGGTGGCCGCACCGAGAAAAATTACCAGCAGGCCGGTCGCCAATGGGTCGAGCGTGCCGGCATGCCCGACGCGCTTTTCCCGCGTCCCGCGCCGGACTATGGCGACCACGTCGTGTGAGGTCGGGCCGGAAGGTTTGTCGAGGAGGAGGAGTCCGGAAGGCGGCAACACAAGGTGGGAGTCGGTTCTGAAGGGCCGTTGCCTGCGCCTGTCCTATGATGACGAACCCGCCGAGCCGTTGGATTGGAGCAGGGCACGCGTGGCTGCCAGCACGCGCGCCTCGGCCTCGTCCAGCGGGCCGGGGATTTCGGCGCCGGCTGCTGCGACGTGGCCGCCGCCGCCGAAAGCAGCCGCCACCATGGCCACATTTAGGCCGGGCACAGCGCGCCAGCTCACCTTCACCCGGCCATCTTCCCGTTCGGTCAGGATCACGGCGATGTCGGCCTCGCGCACCGAGGTCAGGGTGTTGACGAGATCGGCGTCACCCTGGCCGTGATAGCGCGCCTGCTCTTTATCGCTCAGGGTGAGCGTGGTCCACACGATGCGGTTTTCCAGCTTGGCGCGCGATAGGCCGTAGCCCCACAGGCGCAGGGCGGCGAACGACCGTTTGTAAAGCGATAGGTCGTACACCTCCGGCAACGAAGCGCCGGCGATGACCAGCTGCTGCGCCAGCGCCAGCGTTTTCGCCGTAGAGTTCGAGGTACGGAAGCCGAGCGTGTCGGTGATGATGCCCGACAGCAGGCATTCGGCGACGGGGCGGGTCAGCGGCAAGCCGAGCGGTTCGAGCAGTTCGGTCACCAGTTCGGCGGTTGAGGCGGCCGCCACATCAATCAGGTTCAGGTCGGCGTAACCGGGGTTGGTGGCGTGGTGGTCGAGCGCCAGGTCAATCGGGCGCGGCAGGTTTTCGCCGAACTTGCCCAGCCGGCCCAGGTCGGCGGCATCCAGCGCGATGGTCAGGTCAAATTGCCCGCGCGGGTTGTCGGTGATCTCGCCGCAGGCCGGCAGAAAGCGGAAGGTCTCCGGGATCGGGTCGGCGCAAGCAAAGCTCACCTCCTTGCCAGCGGCGCGCAGCGCCAGCCCCAGCCCAAGCAGCGAGCCGACCGCGTCGCCGTCCGGGGCGACGTGCGTCAGCAGTAGCACACGGTTAGCGCGCTCGATGCGGCGGCGCGCGGCGGCCAGTATTTCCGCCGGGAAAGCGCCGATCTCGTGCTGGGCGGGGGTCACAGCCGCGCGCGACGGCGACGGCGCGCGCGGCAACGCCCTGCGCTTACGTGTTTTCATCACGGGAGTCGTGGGTGTGGGCGGACTCATGCTTGAGTTCATCCAACAGGCGCGAGATGTTTTCCAGATTCTCCAGGCCGGGGTCCCAGTGAAAGACGAGGCTGGGCGTGTTGCGCAACTGGAGGCGGTGGCCCACCTCGCGGCGGATGAAGCCGGCGGCGCTGCGCAGCCCCTGTAACATCTCCTGTCGCTGCGCCTCGTCGCCGAGCGTGGAAACATAGATATCGGCCTGCGCCAGCTCGCGATCAATCGTCACGCGCGTCACCGTGACCAGGTTCAGCCGCGGGTCTTTCAACTCGCGTTGCAGCAGGTCGGAGATTTCCACGCGGATTTGTTCCGCGACGCGTTTTTGACGAATAGGGGTCGGCATGAAAGGATGAGAGATGAAGGATGAAGGATGAAAGGACAAACGGCTTCATCCTTTCGCCCTCATCCTTCATTCTTGCGTTAGTTCACTTGCTGAATGACGAAGAACTCCAAGATGTCGCCCTGGCGCACTTCATCGAAGTCTTTGATGCCCACGCCGCATTCCATGCCTTTGGTGACCTCGCGGACGTCGTCCTTCTCGCGCTTGAGCGAGCCGACTTCTCCCTCGAATACCACCTTGTTCTGGCGCAGTACGCGGACTTTGGCATTGCGGCGCGCCTCGCCGTCGCGGACGAGGCAGCCGGCGATGTGGCCGATCCGGGGGATCTTGAAGACAGCGCGGACCTCGGCGTGGCCGATGACGACCGGCTTGAACTCCGGCTCGAGCAGGCCCTTGAGCGCTTTTTCCACATCCTCGATCAGGCGGTAGATCACGTCGTACTGGCGGATGGAGATGCCGTTGGACTCAGCCAGGCGCTGGGCGGCGGCGTCGGCGGACACCGAGAAGCCGATGAGGATGGCATGCGACGCCGTCGCCAGCATCACATCGTTTTCGGTGATGTTGCCGGTTTCGGCGTACAGGATGTTGATCGTCGGCCCGTCGCCGCTTTCGAGTTTCTTCAGCGAATTGACGATCGGTTCCAGCGACCCCTGCGCATCCGCCTTGACGATGAGCACCAGCTCCTTGGTCTCGCCGGCTTTGAACTTGGCGAAGATCTGGTCCAGGCTGGGTGCTTTGCCCGCCTGTTCGGTCTTGGCTTCTTTCTGAGCCAGCTTGCGTTCGGCGACGATCAGCCGGGCTTCACGCTCGGAGTCCACCACGCGGAACAGATCGCCGGGCACGGGCACGTCGGCGAGGCCCAGGATGCTGACCGGCGCGGAGGGGCCGGCCTCGCGGATCGGCTTGCCTTTGTCGTTGAACATGGCGCGGATTTTGCCATGCGCCGAGCCGGCCACGAGCACATCGCCGGAGTGTAACGTGCCATTCTGCACCAGCAGCGTGGCGATGACGCCGCGCGCCTTGTCCAGCTCGGCTTCCAGGACCGTGCCGGAGGCGGGGGCCGCCGGGTTGGCCTTGATGGTGGTCATCTCGTCGGCCACCAGCAGGATGGCTTCGAGCAGGTCTTCAATGCCGAGCTTCTGCTTGGCGGAGACCGGCACCACGATCGTCTTACCGCCCCAATCATCGGGCGTCAGGTCAATCTCGACCAATTGCTGTTTGACGCGCTCCGGGTTGGCGTTGGGCTTGTCAATTTTGTTGAGCGCCACCAGGATGGGGACGCGCGCCGCGCGCGCGTGGGCGGCGGCTTCGCGTGTTTGCGGCATCACGCCGTCGTCGGCGGCGACGACCAGGATGGCGATGTCGGTGGCCTGAGCGCCGCGAGCGCGCATGGCCGTGAAGGCCTCGTGGCCGGGCGTGTCGAGGAAGGTGATCTTGCGCCCGTTGTGCTCCACCTGGTACGCACCGATGTGCTGGGTGATGCCGCCGGCCTCGTGAGCGGCCACGTCGGTTTTGCGGATCACGTCGAGCAGCGAGGTCTTGCCATGATCTACGTGGCCCAAGATGGTGACGACCGGCGGGCGCAGTTGCAGGTTCTCCACTTTTTCGGCGGCGATCATTTGCCGCCACTCGGGGCCGACCTCCTCCTTCTCGGCCGGCGCGACCGGTTCGGGCGGCGCCACGGGCCGGGCCTCGTAGCCGAACTCGCTGGCGATCAGCGCCGCCGTGTCGAAATCCAGCTGCTGGTTGATGTTGGCCATGATGCCGTTGCTCATCAACTGCTTGATAATGTCAATCGGGCTGCTCTTGGTCAGCGTGGCCAGTTGTCGAACGGTAATTACCCCTGGGAGTTCTACGACTTTGTGCCCATTGTCGCTCATATGCACCTCCAGAATTGTGGAGCGGCGAGCGCCAGCCGGGCCAGCAAGCGTTAATGCCCGGGGGGCGCGAGGCTCCAGATTGTCGGCGGCAGCCGGTGGCTGCCGTCACTCGGCGATTTCATCAGAATACTGTTGGCCGCGGGCCTGCAGCGCGGCCCGGTCGGCGTCACTGAGTTTCACTTTCAAGGCGCGCTCCAGCGCGCCGCTCTTCAGGGCGGTCTCCCAACATGACCGCCGGTTGTGCAAGTAGGCGCCGCGACCGTTGGCTTTGCCGGTCGGATCGGGCTTCACCTGAACCTCGCCCTCGGCGCTGACCGTACGGACGAGCCGTACCAGTTGGCGTTTCGCGAGCACGGTGCGGCAGCCCACGCACGTTCGCTGCGGAATGTGTTTGACGCGCGGGCGGGCCGCCATCACTCCTCTTCGATGCCGAACAGGTCGCCGGCGCGGCTGGCCTTGCGCTTCTTCTGCTTGATGTACACGCCCAGCTCTTCGTCGTAGGTGATCTCCACGACCGGGCGCTTCTTGGCTTTTTTCTTGCCCTTCTTCTTGCCGGTTTCGTCTTCCTCGTCGTCTTCGTCATCCTTGGACTCGAAGTCTTCGACGTCTTCTTCAATCTCATCTTCGACGGTCGGCGCCTTGATGTCCGCGAACGCGGTGACGGCCTCGCCAACATCTTCCGTCCCGGCCTCGACGGTCGGCTCGATGATCTCGGCGGCGGAGACGCCGGGTTCGCTGTGGCGAGCAAGCTCGCCGGCGGCCTCGCCCGGCGCGGGTTCTGGCTCGGGCGGGAAGGTCAGTTGGCCGATGGCGGTCTTGATCTCGGTCAGCTGCTTCTCGCTGATCCCCTCGGTCTTGAGCAGGCGGGTCTCGTCGAGGGCGAGCGTCTCCATCACGTCGCCGACGGTCTTGTACTCGGCGTCGGTGAGCGCACGGTAGAGCGGCTCGGGCAGGTTGAGTTCGGCCAGGGCCATCTGGCGCGCGACGGAGGGGATGGAGGCGCGGATGGCGGCGGCGCGTTCCGCCTTGGCGGCGCGCTCTTCCTGGCGACCGCGGGCCAGGCGCTTCTCCACCAGATCCACCAGCTTGGCCAGCAGGGTGTAATCTTCCGGCGCAAGGGGCCGGCCCTCGGCTTTGCGCTGCAGAATGCCCTCCACCGTGCGCCTCATCTCCGCGTTGGCACGCGCCATCTCGGCGTAGCGCTCGTCGTCGCGCAGCTTGGTCATGGCGTCGTTGGCGGCCTCGGTCAGGCTCTTGATGTCAATGCGCCAGTTGGTGAGTTTGGCAGCCAGGCGGGCGTTCTGGCCCTCGCGGCCAATCGCCAGGCTGAGCTGGTCGTCGGGCACCACCACCATCGCAGTGCGGCCCGAGATCGGATCGTCATCCAGGTAAACGGCGGTGACGCGCGCCGGGCTGAGCGCCTTGGCGATGAACGTTGCCTGATCCTCGTTCCACTCGATCACGTCAATCTTTTCGTCATTGAGTTCCTTGACGATGGACTGGATCCGGACGCCGCGCATGCCGACGCAAGCGCCCACCGGGTCCACGCCCTCCTGGCGCGCGGCGACGGCGACCTTGGAGCGGTGGCCCGGCTCACGGGCGATGGATTTGATCTCGACCGAGCCGTTGTAAATCTCGGGGACTTCGTATTCCAACAGCCGGCGCAGCATGTTCTTGTGCGTGCGCGAGAGGATGATCTGCGGGCCGCGCGTGGTCTTGCGGACTTCGAGCACGAAGGCGCGCACTTTCTGGTGCGGGTAGTAGCGCTCGCCGGGCATCGTCTGGTTGCGCGGCAGCGCCGCCTCGGTACGCCCGAGGCCGATGGTGATGGACTGCGAGTTGACGGCCTGCACCGTGCCGTTGACGATGTCGCCTTCGCGCTGGACGTATTCCTGGTACTGGCTCTCGCGTTCCGCCTCGCGCAGCCGCTGGACGATGACCTGCTTGGCGGCCTGCGCAGCGATGCGCCCAAAGTCCTTGGGCGTAGACTCGACCGTCACCATATCGCCAAGTTGTGCGCCCGGGTCCACCCGGCGCGCTTCCTCCAGCGTCACCTCCGTCCTGGGTTCCAGGACGCTGTCCACCACCTCTTTCTCGGCGAAAATCTTCACCGAGCCGGTCGCGATGTCTACCTTGGCAACGACGTGCTGCGCGGTGGAGGCATTGACCGACTTGCGATAGGCGGTGACCAAGGCATTTTCCAGCGCTTCGACGATGACGTCGCGCTTGAGTTTATTCTGTTCGATAACTTCGTTGAAGGCCAGGGTCAGTTCGCTCTTCATACGATGTTGGCTCTGCGTTGCGCAGACCTCTATGACTAAGAAACGTGGGGGCTGCCCACGTTTCAGATTACTCCTTATTCTGAACTTGCGCCGATTGTATCACCGGAGCAGGGGGATGGCAAGGGCGCGCCAGCGTGCGATGCCTTTCCGCGCGGCGTTTGCCTTGACGCCCGGCCTCGCCTCACGCTACAATCCACTGCCGATGTTTGATAGTCTGACGGAAAAACTCCAGGCCGTCTTCGACAACCTGGCGCGGCGTGGCAAGCTGAGCGAAGCCGACGTGGACGCCGGCCTACGCGAAGTGCGCCTGGCGCTGCTCGAAGCCGACGTGCACTTCGCCGTGGTCAAGAGCTTCCTGGATCGCGTCCGCGCGCGCGCCGTCGGCGCCGAAGTGGCGCGGTCGCTCAACCCGGCCCAGCAGGTGATCAAAATCGTCAACGAGGAGTTGATCGCCACGCTCGGCGAGCCAGGCCGGCTCAACCTGCGCGGGCCGCAGCCGCGCGTCATCCTCATGGTCGGCCTGCAAGGTTCGGGCAAGACGACGACGGCGGCCAAGCTGGCGCGCCAGCTTCGCTCGCAGGGCGAGCGGGTCCTGCTCGTTGCCGGCGATCCGTACCGCCCGGCGGCGGTGACGCAGTTGGAGAGGCTGGGCCGCCAGATTGACGTGGACGTGTTCACCGGCACGGCGCGGCCTGCCGACCTGAGCGCCGAGGCCGTTCGGGCCGCCGAACGCCAGGGCAAGAGCGTCGTGATCGTGGATACGGCGGGCCGCACGCAGATTGACCCGATGATGATGAGCGAAGTGCTCGCCATCAAACAGCGCGTCAACCCGGTCGAGGTGCTGCTCGTCGCCGACGCGATGACCGGCCAGGAGTCGGTCCGCATCGCGGAGGCCTTCCATAAGCAGTTGACGCTCACCGGCCTGATCCTGACCAAGATGGACGGCGACGCGCGCGGCGGCGCGGCAATTTCGATGCGCGCCGTCACCGGCGTACCGATCAAATTCCTGGGCGTCGGCGAGAAGGTGGATGCTCTGGAGTTGTTCGACCCGGGGCGCGTGGCCGGGCGGATCCTCGGCATGGGCGACGTGCTTGGCCTGATCGAGCGCGCCGAGGCGATGGACAAGCAGAAGGCACAGGAGGCTGCCGAGCGGCTGGTCTCCGGCGACTTCACGCTCGAGGACTTCGTCACCCAGTTGCGGGAGATGCGCAAGATGGGGCCGATCGGCCAGCTGCTGGGGATGATCCCCGGTATGAACGCCGGCAAGATGCAGTTGGATGAGCAAGCGCTGGAGCGGCAGCTCAAGCGCACCGAGGCGATCATCAACTCGATGACGGTGCGTGAGCGCCAGCGCCCGGATATCCTGAACGGCAGCCGCAAGCGGCGCATCGCCAGCGGCTCCGGGACGCAGGTCTACGAAGTCAATCAACTGCTCAAGCAATTCAAGGATATGCAGAAGCTCATGAAGCAGATGGGCGGCAAAAAGCGCTTTGGCGGCCTGAGCCTGCCGAAGCTGGGACGCTAAATGCGCCGGCACAGGCGGCGTTGGTCGAACGCGCGAACGTCTGGCGTTCGACTGCGTTCATAGAGCGCTGCGCGCCCCGGTGCTCCGGGGCTTTCTCTCGCGGCTGGGGAGCCCGGCCGCACACATCGTTCAACTATTCCGTGTCCAAACCCCCGCGCAATTGTCGGCGTAGACTCCCCTTCAAGTCCCCTCGCCGCCGGCACGGGCGCGGCTCGTGCGGACATTTCACATTTCGTCTTACGCCTCAGGAAAGAGAGTCAGCATGGTTCGTATCCGTTTACGCAAGGTCGGCTCCAAGGCCCAGGCGAGCTACCGCATCGTTGCCGCCGACCGCGAGCATCCGCGAGATGGGCGCTTCATTGAAGAGCTCGGCCACTATAATCCGCGTACTCACCCCGCCACCATCGTGGTTGACGAGGCCAGGTTGTACCATTGGCTCAAGAACGGCGCTCAACCGAGCGACTCCGTGCAGCAGATCCTAAAATCCGCCGGCACGCTGGATCGCTACGCCCGCTTCAAGGCCGGCGAATCCGTCGAGGCCCTGCTCGCCGAGGCGCAGACAGCCGCGCAGGCGCGCCGTGTCTCGGTCAGCACACTGGCGGCGGCGACGCCGCGCGCGGATAAACCGAAGAAGCCCAGGAAAGAAAAGAAGGCCTGACGGCGGCGGATGGTCGCGCGCGACCCTGGTCGGCAGTCGGCGGCGGTGTCCGGCGGACGATCTCCGGCGGATGAAGTCTCATGAAAGAACTCGTCGAGTACCTCGCCCAGTCACTGGTGGACGATCCGACGCAGGTGCAGGTGACCGAAGTGGTCACCGGCGCCGACTTGCTGATCGAGTTGTGCGTGTCCCAGTCCGATATGGGCCGGATCATCGGGCGTAACGGCAAAACCATCAACGCCATGCGCACGCTGGTGCAGGCCTGCGCCGGGCTGGAGGCCCGCCGCGCCCAACTCGAACTGGTCGAGGACTGAACGCCCTAGAAAGAGGGTCAGGCGCCAGGCATTGGCGTAGCTGGCTGCAAACAGTGCCCGGCGCTCAGTCGTGGCGGAAGCGTTGATGCCGGAGCTGGTGACGATTGGCCGCATCCTGCGCCCACACGGCGTACGCGGCGAGATGGTGCTGGAGGCGGACAGCGACGCGGCTAGGGCGCTGGCGGCCGGAGACACCGTCTATGTCGGCGATCCGCCCGTGGCTTGTGCCCTGACCCATGTGCGCCGCCATCGCGACCGCTTGCTCATCCGCCTGGCCGGTTGCGACGACCGCACCTTCGCCGAGGCTCATCGCGGCCGGGCCGTGCGCCTGGCCCGCGCTGAGGCGCCGCCGCTGCCGCCCGGCACCTATTACTGGACGCAGATCATCGGCCTGACGGTCGTCACCGAAGAGGGTGAGGTGTTGGGCGCCATCACCGAGATCCTCGAGACCGGCGCGAACGACGTGTACATGGTGCGCGGCGCCGGCGGCGAAGTGCTCCTCCCGGCTGCGCCCGGCGTTGTTCAGGAGGTTGATCTCCAACAGAAGCGCATGCGCGTCCATTTGCCGAAGGGCCTGCGCTAAAGAAAGTAGGTTGGGGGGGCAAGGGCGAAAACGGGGCGCTGCTGATCTCGAAAAAATCTCCCCATTGACACGCTCAAAACCCCTATGCTATTCTGCCGCCCGCTTTTAATAAGCCCGGCGCGAGGCGCAGTGTGGAACAATGGCGTTACTGGCTCGGCTTCAATTTAGTGCGCGGCATCGGCCCGGCGCGGGTGCGGCGCTTGTTGGATCATTTCGGCGACTTGGGCGCGGCCTGGGAAGCCGGCGCGGCTGAATTGCAGCGGGCCGGGTTAGACCGGCGCTCGGTGGAGAGCCTGCTGAGCGCGCGCAGCCAGATTGATCTCGACCGGGTGCTGGCGCGCGTCAAAACGGCCGGCGCGCAGGTGCTGACCTGGGAGTCGCCGACGTATCCGCGCAACCTGCTCAACATTGCTGCGCCGCCGCCGGTGCTGTTCGTCAAGGGTGCGCTCGAGCCGGAAGATGATTGGGCAGTGGCGCTGGTTGGCACGCGACGGGCAACGGCTTACGGGCGCGAAGTGGCTCGTGAGCTGGCGACCCGACTGGCGGCCAGCGGCGTGACGGTAGTCAGTGGGCTGGCGCGCGGGATTGACGCCGTGGCGCACCGCGCCGCGCTCGACGCCGGCGGGCGGACGATCGCCGTGCTCGGCTGCGGCGTGGATCAGGTCTATCCGCCCGAGCATCGCGACCTGGCCGAAGCGATCGCGCGCTCGGGCGCGGTGGTGAGCGATTACCCGCTGGGCACGCCGCCGGACGCCGTCAACTTCCCACCGCGCAACCGGCTGATCAGCGGCCTCTCGCGCGGTGTCGTGATCGTGGAGGCCGGGGCAGACTCCGGCGCGCTGATCACCGCCGACTTTGCCGCCGAGCAAGGGCGCGAGGTATTCGCCGTGCCCGGCAACATCAACCAGCGTTCGAGCCTCGGCCCCAACCGGCTCATTCAGCAGGGCGCGCGGATGGTGCTCTCCGCCGCCGATATTCTGGAAGAGCTAAACCTGACGCTGGTGAGCGAGCGCAACGAGGCGCGGGCGGCTTTGCCCGCTGACGCCACGGAGCAGCGCGTGCTGGAGCAATTGAGTAACGGCCCGGCTCATATTGACGACCTGGGCGTACAGCTGGCGCTGCCCATTGCGCAACTTTCGGGCACGCTGGCGTTGATGGAGTTGAAGGGCCTGGTGCGACAAATCGGCGGCATGACCTATGTCGTCGCGCGAGAACAGCGGGCCGAGTACATTGTGGAATGACCCGTGCTGCGAGGCGGGTGTTTCGTGAATGTGACCCACGGAACATCCGGTGCGTAGCACGTTGCTGATCGCGCCGAACATGGACAACTACTATGCCGTCATCATGGCCGGGGGCGGCGGTACCCGCCTTTGGCCGCTCTCGCGGCAGAAACAGCCCAAGCAGTCCATCAGGTTGCTGGGTGACCGGACGCTGTTTCAGATCGCCGTAGATCGCCTGGCGCCGCTCTTCCCATCCAAGCGCATCCTGGTGGTGACCAGTGCGCAGTATGCTGCCAGCCTGCGCGAGCAGCGCCCCGAGTTGCCGGCCGAGAACTTCGTCATTGAGCCGGCGCCGAAGGGCACGGCGCCGGCGCTCGGGCTGGCGGCCCTCGCGATCCGGCGGCGTGACCCGCGGTCTGTGATGGCTTGCCTGACCGCCGACCACTTCATCAAGGATGAGGCGCGCTTTCGTGCGTTGTTGTCGGCTGCGGCAGAGGCGGCGCAGAAGGATTATCTGGTGACGCTCGGCATCGAGCCGACCTTTCCGGCAACCGGCTTCGGCTATATCCAACGAGATTCGCTGCTGGGGAACTTTGGCGGTTTTGACGTGTACCATGCCGCGCGCTTCCGCGAGAAACCGCCGCTGGCCGAGGCCGAGCGAATGGTCGCGGACGGTCAGCATTCGTGGAACTCCGGCATGTTCGTCTGGAAAGTGGAGCAGTTGATGGCGGAGTTCGCCTGGCAGATGCCGGGCTTTCACCATCAGCTGATGCAGATCGAAGCCGATCCCGGTGTATTGCCGCGGGTGTGGCCGAACGTCATCGAGAAGACGATTGACTACGGCATCATGGAAGGCGCCGAGCGCGTGGTCGTCATCCCGGCGGGCGGCCTGGGCTGGAACGATGTCGGCAGTTGGGAGTCGCTCTTCGACGTGCTGCACGCCGATCCCGACGGCAACATCATCGTCGGCACGGATCTGGTCGAGATGGATACACGGGACACGCTCGTCCATAACAGCAACCCGGAACGGAAGCTGGTAGCGATGATCGGTGTGTCCGATCTCGTCGTGGTGGATACCGGCGATGTCCTGCTTGTCTGTCCGCGGGATCGGGCGCAGGCCGTGCGAGAGATTGTGGCCGTGCTCAAACAACGCCCGGACGGAGCGCAATTTTTGTAAGCGCTTATCTCTGGAACTCGCCGCGTGTGGCTGAGACGGGTCTGGCAAAGGCATTGTCTCCGCCAGACCCCGGCTCGGAGATGAGCTCAAAGCAAGTGAGCAGTAACAAATAAACGGGTAGCCGGTGGACAACCAGACCGAACTCAAGGTATATCTACTCGACTACCCGGATACGCCGTTACTGTGCTGTGCATTTTCATGGAAGCTTATTGCGTTAAGTGCAAGACCAAACGAGAGATGAGCGAGCCGCTGGCCGTTTTTACGGCCGGCGGCACGCCCGCCACCCGAGGCAAATGCCCTGTCTGCGGGACGACGTTGTTCCGCATGGGCCAGACCGAAGCTCACGCCGGCCTGGCCAAACCCGAGAAGACGGCGCGACCGGCGGCAAAGAAGAACGGCAACGGTTACACCGGCCCGCGCGCGGGCAAGCTGGTCATCGTCGAGTCGCCGGCCAAGGCCAAGACCGTCGGGCGTTTCCTCGGCAAAGGCTACACCGTGCGCGCCTCGGTCGGCCATGTCCGCGATCTGCTCAAGTCCACGCTCTCCGTAGACGTGGATAACAACTTCGAGCCGAAGTACCGCGTGCCGAACGAGAAGAAGGATGTGGTCAGGCAGCTCAAGGCGGAGGCGGCCCGCGCCGAGGAGATTTATCTCGCGACCGACCCCGACCGCGAGGGCGAAGCCATCTCCTGGCATCTGCTCGAAGCCGCCGAGATCGAACCGGAGCGCGCCCGCCGCGTCGTCTTTCACGAGATTACGGAAGCCGCCGTCAAAGAGGCGTTCAGCCATCCGCGCGCGATTTCCATGGACCTCGTCAACGCCCAGCAAACGCGCCGCATCCTCGACCGGCTGGTGGGCTATCCGCTGAGCCAGTTGTTGTGGAAGAAGGTGCGCGGACGGCTCTCAGCGGGCCGCGTGCAAAGCGTGGCCGTGCGCCTGATCGTGGATCGCGAGCGCGAGATCGAAGCCTTCGTACCCCAGGAATACTGGAGCATCGAAGCCGAACTGACCGCCCTTGAGAAGGGCGCCCAGCCGAATGGCCAGACGCCGCCCAAACCCTTCCGTGCCCGGCTGATCAAAGTCGGCGAGGCAGACGTGGGCACAGGCGAGGCCTGCCTGCTCAAGACGGAAAGCCAGGTGCAAGCCCTGCTGACCGACCTGGGGCCGGCGCGCTACTGGGTCTCGAAGGTAAAGACCGGCGAGCGCCGCCGCAACCCCGCACCGCCGTTCACCACCAGCACCCTCCAGCAGGAGGCCTCCCGCCGCCTGGGTTTCACCGCCCGCCGCACGATGGCGACGGCCCAGCAGTTGTATGAGGGCATCGAGGTCGGCCAGGAGCAGGCTGTCGGCCTGATTACCTACATGCGCACCGACAGCACCAGCGTCAGCGAGCTGGCGCAGCAGGAGGCGCGCGAGTTTATCCGCGAACGTTACGGGCAGGAGTTTTTGCCGGCTGAGCCGCCGCAGTACAAGACGCGCGCTAAAGGCGCTCAGGAAGCGCACGAAGCCATCCGGCCCACACTGGCCTCCCGTGAGCCGAAAGCCATTGCGGCTTTCCTCACCAAGGATCAGCTCAAACTCTACACGCTCATCTGGCAGCGGTTTATCGCCAGCCAGATGACGCCGGCGATCTACGACACCCTGACGGTGGAGATCACGGCGCAGAACGCCCAGGTCTATCTGTTTCGTGTCTCCGGCTCGGCCGTCAAGTTTCCCGGTTTTCTGGTTGTGTACGAGGAGGCCCGCGACGAGGACGCCGTCGTCGAGGAAGAGCCGGAAGTCAAGTTCATCCCACCGCTCGAAGTGGATGAGAGGCTCGACCTGAAGCGCCTGCTGCCCGAACAACACTTCACCCAGCCGCCGCCGCGCTACACCGAGGCCTCGCTGGTGAAGGCGCTGGAGGAATATGGTATTGGCCGGCCCTCGACTTACGCGCCGATCCTCTCCACCATCCAGCAGCGCGGCTACGTGGTCAAGGAAGACAAGCGTCTGCTGCCGACGGAGATCGGCTTCACGGTCAACGATCTGCTCGTTCAGCGCTTTCCTGAAATCGTGGATGTGGGCTTCACTGCCCGCATGGAAACGGAGCTGGACGAGGTGGCTGACGGTCAGCGCGAGTGGCACAGTGTGCTGCACGAATTCTGGGGGCCGTTCTCGCGCGAGGTGAAGGCCGCCGAGGCCGATATGCCTGCGGTCAGCGCCGAGCCGGAGTACGTGGGCCGCGAGTGCCCCAAGTGCGGCAAGCCGCTCATCTTCCGGCATGGCCGCTTCGGCAAGTTCATCGCCTGCTCGGGCTTCCCGACCTGCCGACACACCGAGCCGTGGTTCGAGAAGCTGGGCGTGCTCTGCCCCAAGGACGGCGGCGAGCTGGTCGAACGTAGGACCAAGAAGGGCCGTGTCTTCCGTGTCTTCTATGGCTGCGCCAACTACCCGCAATGCGACTTTACCTCGTGGAAGAAGCCGCTGCCGCAGCCATGCCCTCACTGCGGCGGGCTGTTAGTGGCCGCCAACCGGAACCAGGCACAGTGTCTGAAGTGCGCGCGCCAGTTTGAGCTGGCGAGCCTGACGGAGCCGGCGGCGGTGGGGGAGTAACCACAGATTACACAGATCGAGTCCTCGAGCCGGATTCGCCCGACCTGCGCGTCCGGCTTTTTTTTATGATTTCGACGGCATGGCGCCGGCCGCTTACAGGGTAGAATACCCAAATGCTAAAGTCTGCACCTGGACTTTGTGGAACTGAACGGATGGCCCGCCCGTCCGTGTTGTCATGACCACACGTTCTACGTCTAATCCGGAATTGCCGGAAGAGGGTCAGCCCGCCAGCGATCCCGCGCCCGGCGAACTCACTCCGCCCTCGACTGAACCAGCTGAACCAGCCGCCTCCGAGTCGTCGCCGCCGGCGGCCGACCCCCACGACGCGCCCACCCTGCGCCTGATGATTGACGCGGAGGGGATGCCGATCCTTAAGTCGCGCTCCCGGCCGCTCGACCCTGGCGGGCCGCGCGCGAACCTTCCATCCCTAGGGACGTATCCCGTCAACGAGCCGGTGACGATGGTGACGCCGCCAATTACGGGGACAACGCGCGTCGGTGTTCGCTCGCGTGGCGCGCGCACGCAGCCGGAACGGGAAAATGCTCAGAGGCCGGCCCTGCCATCCGTCAACTGGGGCTGCTTGTGGGCCGCGCTGCGCTACGGCGTCAGCGGCGGGTTGCTGCTGGCCATGGCTGGAGCCATTGCCGCCGCCTTCGCCTACTGGTCGGTTGCCAGCGAGCTGCCCGCCGACCTTGCGACGCGCGCCTCGCAATTCGAGACGGCGCGCATCTACGATGCCCAGGGCAACCTACTCTACGAGTTGAACGACCCGCAGGCCGGGCGGCGGACGCGCATCCCGCTCGACCAGATATCGCCCGTTCTGCTGGCGGCCACCATCGCCACCGAGGACGGCAACTTCTACAACAACCCCGGCTTCGACCCGCTCGGCATCGTGCGCGCCATCTGGCAAAACGTGCGGGCGGGCGACACCGTCTCCGGCGCGTCCACCATCACGCAGCAACTGGTGCGCGCGCTGGTGCTCTCTCCCGAGGAGCGGGCCGAGCGTTCGACGCGCCGCAAGATCCGTGAGATTATCCTGGCTGCCGAGATCACGCGCCGCTATTCCAAAGACGAAATCCTCGAGCTGTACCTGAACGAAATTTACTACGGCAATCTGGCCTACGGCGTCGAGGCCGCCGCACGCACCTACTTCAACAAGAGCGCCGGCAACCTGACCCTGGGTGAGGCCTCGTTGCTGGCCGGCCTGCCACAATCTCCCGCCATCTACGACGTGTTCACGGTCAAGGATGTGGTGCTGGGTCGGCAGCGTCAGGTGCTCGCGCTGATGCTTGGCGAATGCATCAACATCGGCGAAGGGCGCGCCGACGTGTGCACCGACAGCGCGCAGGTGGCCGAGGCCCTGCGCGAGATGGCCGAGCGTACCTTCACGCCGCCGCGCAGCACGGCCCGCTTTCCTCACTGGGTCAACTACGTGCGGCAACTGGTCGAGGAGCAGTACACCCAGTCGCTCTATCGCGAGGGCCTCAACGTGTACACCACACTTGACCCCGATCTGCAAATGCTGGCCGAGCAGGCCGTGGCCAGCCGGGTAGCGGCCCTGGCCGAGCGCAATGTGACGAACGGCGCCCTGGTGGCCCTGCGCCCGACGACCGGCGAGATTGTGGTGATGGTCGGTTCGGACAATTACGATGACCCGCTGGATGGACAGATCAACATGGCCCTCGTGCCGCGCCAGCCCGGCTCGTCCATCAAGCCGCTGGTCTATGCCCTGGCCTTCGAGCGCGGCTGGACGCCCGCCACTCTGATCTGGGACGTGCCCACTGAATTCCCCGATGGCGCGAACCCACCCTACGTCCCGCGCAATTACGACGGCCAGTTTCATGGCCCGGTCACGGTGCGTTACGCGCTGGCCAACTCGTACAATATCCCCGCCGTCAAGGCGCTGGAGTTCGTTGGCGTGCGCGGCATTGTCAGCGGCGCTAACCCGCAGGCCGCCGAAGGCCTGATCCCCTTCCTGGGCCGGCTAGGCGTTACCACGCTTACGCGCGACGATTATGGACTGTCGCTCGCGCTCGGCGGCGGCGAGATCCCGCCCAGGCAGATGGCGCAGAGCTACGCCGCCCTGGCGAACTATGGCCAGCGCGTGCACGCCTTCGCGATTCGCCGCATCACCAACAAAGCCGGCAAGGTCTTGTGCGAGCAGCCGCTCACGCCTGCCGAACTTAAAGCCGACCCGCCGCCCTGCCAGGCCCCGCCGGAGAATTGGGGCGAGTTTGTCCTCTCGCCGGAGACCGCTTACCAGATAAGCGACATCCTGTCCGACAACGTTGCGCGCACGCCCGCCTTTGGCCCAAACTCCGACCTGCGGCTCTCGTTCCCTGCCGCCGTCAAGACCGGCACCACCAACGACTTTCGTGACAACTGGACGATCGGTTACACGCCCGATCTGGTGGCCGCGGTGTGGGTGGGCAACGCGGACTTCACCCCCATGCGCGGCACCACCGGCCTGAGCGGCGCGGCGCCAATCTGGAAGGCGTTCATGGAGGGCGCCCTGGCCGGCAAGGCCACCTGGTTCCAGCGCCCGCCCTCACTGATCGAGAAAGAGATCTGCCTCGTCTCCGGCGCGGAGCCGAGTGAGTTCTGCCCCGCCGACCAGCGCCGCGTGGAGCTGTTTGCCCCCAACCGCCTGCCGCCCCCCCGGGAGCGCGACTTGTGGCAGAAAGCGTTCGTTGACCCGTTCACCAATCTGCGCCAGACGGGCGACTGCGCGCGCGCCTACCAGAACGATATGCTCTTCGCGCAGGAGCGTACGCTGATCGGCGTGACCGATCCGTGGGCGCAGAAGTGGCTGACCGAGACCCCCGAAGGTCAGACGTTGGCTGCGCGGCTGGGCTTCTTCACCCCCATTGTCTGGGCGCCCACGCGGAATTGCACGCTCGATGATCCGCGCCCGATCATGAACATCCTCTCACCGATTGAAGGTGCAACGCTGGAGCCGGGAGTCATTCAGATCATCGGCACGGCCAACGCCACGCGCGACTTCAGCCGGTATGTGATCGAGTACGGGTTAAGCCACGATCCGCTGGGCTGGGGCCTGGTGCAGGGCGAGACTTTTACGCCGGTGGAGAACGGTGTGCTGGCGACCTGGGATGCCAGCGGCCTGCCCGATGGTCCGACGACGGTGCGCGTCATCGTCTTCAACCAGCAGGGCGGCAGCGCCGAGTGGCGTGTGCGCTTCAACGTCGTGCGGCCAACACCCACGCCCACGCCGACCCCTACTGAGACGCCGACCCCCACCGAGACGCCGACCCCCACTGAGACGCCGACGCCGACCATTACCCCGACGCCGACGGCGACACCGCCTGCCACGGAGACGCCGACCCCGCCGCCTACCGCCATGGAGACTCCGACCCTCACGCCATGATCCAACGCTTCGGCCCGGCGATGATCGTGACGTTGGTGATGGCCGCGCATATCGGCGTCTTGCTGGCGCGCAATAACGGAGATGTAGGGGAGATGTCGCGACTGGGCATCCGGCGGATGGCCGGCGACCAGAACGCGCTGGAGGGCTACGACGGCCAGTATGTTTACGTGCTGGCGCTCAACCCAAACCCGATGGACGCGGCCCGCGCACCAACCTGGGTGTTGGACGTTCCTGCCTATCGCTACCAACGCCTGCTGCTCCCCCTGTTGGCCGGCGCGCTCTCGCTGGGTTACGCCGCCGCTGTGCCATGGCTGCTCCTCGGTCTCAATATCGTCGCGCAGGCGGCGGGCACCTTCCTGGTAGGCGAGCTGCTGGCGAGCTACTCGGTCAGCCGCTGGTACGCGCTGGTTTATGGCCTGTGGGTCGGTTTTGCCTACGCCGTGCGGCTGGCGATGACGGAGCCGCTGGCTTATGCGCTGGTGTCCGGTGCGCTGCTCGCCAGCCGGCGCGGGCGCGAGGGATGGACGGCAGTATTGTACGCGCTGGCCTTGTTCGCCAAGGAAGTGACCGTGCTGTTCGCCGCCGCACATCTCCTCTGGCTGTTGACTCAGCGCCGCTGGCCGGATGCGCTGGGCCTGCTGAGCGTCGCCTTTGCACCCTTTCTTCTTTTTCAGTTGATGATCTGGACGGTGTTTGGCCGGCCCGGCCTCGGCTCGGGCGGCTTTCACGGCTCCGGCTTCGAGATCATCCCGTACAATGGGTTGTGGCGCATCGGTGCCGTGGCGGGGTGGGGGGCGTTGGCGCTCTTTAGCGTGATCTACCTCCCCCTCGCCGTGCTGCCGAGCTTGTGGGCCCTGGTCACGGCGGTGGTGCGTGGGTTGCGGCGCGATTGGTCCCTGCCGGTGTGGGTGCTCGGCGCGAACGCCGCTATTTTTCCGTTTACGCCGTTTTCCACGTACAGCGAACCGCTCGGTTTGGTGCGGCTGGTTTGCGGCCTGGTGCTCGCTGTGTTAGTCTTCGGCGCCTCTTCAGGCTCAAGACGTGTGCTCAACTACGCCGTGTTCTGGATCGCAGCGCTGGTCATGCTGCTGAACGAGGCGCGATGAACGTCCACCCTTCGGCGCGCGCCGCCAACGTTCAGCGCGTGTTGTGGATCGCCCTGGCGCTCAACCTGTCGGTCACCGCCGTCAAGTTCATCGTCGGCGCCCTATCCGGCTCGCTCTCCGTCCTCGCCGACGCCTTTCAGTCGCTGGTGGATTCAGCCTCGAGCGTCATCGGCTTGCTGGGCATGTGGGCCAGCGCGCGCCCGGCGGACGAGAACCATCCTTACGGGCACCACAAATACGAGCCATTCGCTGCGCTCGGCATTGGCGCGCTGCTGGCGCTGGCCGGTTACGAGATCGCCCAGGGCCTGTGGGCCTGGTTCATGGGCCAGGCGCGCGCGCTGGAGGTGACGCCGCTGACGCTCGGCCTGCTGGCGCTGACGTTCGTCATCAACGCCGGCCTGGCCTGGTATGAGGGGCGTGCGGGGCGTCGCCTCAACAGCGCCGTATTGCTGGCCGACGCGGCGCAAACGCGCTCCAACCTGTGGGTGACGCTGGCCGTGATCGCCTCGCTCATCGGCGCCCAGGTGGGGTGGCCCTGGCTCGATCCGCTGGCCGCCTTCATCGTCATGCTGCTCATCTTCCGCGCCGCCTACGACGTGGTGCGCGCCACCTCGCAGGTGTTGACCGATGTGGCCGTGGTAGACCCACAACATGTGGCGCAGATCGCGAGCGCCGTCTCCGGCGTCACCGAAGTGGACGGCGTGCGCTCGCGCGGGCGGGCCGATGCCGCTTACGTGGACCTCAGTCTGCGCGTGGACCCGGCCATGAGCACGACGCAGGCCCACAACGTCGCCTCCGCGGTGGAACAGCGCATCGCTGCCGAACTGCCCGGCGTGGTAGAGACGCTCGTGCATGTGGAGCCGCAAGAAACGCCGGGCGGCGAATGGGAGCACATGGCCTATCAACTGCGCGCCCTGGCCGACGGCCTCGGGCTGGGCCTGCACGATTTGCACGCGCACGTTGAGCGTCACGGCGGCTATTCGCTGGAGATGCATCTGGAGGCAGCCGCCAGCCTGACCCTGGGCGAGGCCCATGCCCTGGCCGACGAGTTCGAGCGCCGCGCGCGCCGCCTCCTGCCCAACGTTCGCTCGCTCGTCACTCACCTGGAGCCGCTGCCCACTCATTTACCGGACGAGTCTGGTGGCATTACCGATCGCGCCGAGCTGCGCCGCCGCATCCGCGAGGCCGCCGATGAACTGGCCGGGGCCGGCGCCTGCCACGATATCCGCCTGCACAATGTCGCCGGGCATCTGACGGCCACGCTGCACATTACCCAGCCGGCGCGCCAGCCGCTGACCGACTCGCACGCGCTGGCCGAAGCCATCGAACGCGTGCTGTCCGCCCACGAGCCGAGCCTGCACCGGGTCGTGATCCACGTCGAGCCGCCGGATGAGGGGTCGAGCGGGATGGAGGCGTAGTGCGTATGCCCCTCCAAGTCATCAACCTATCGGAGAGCGCGGCCCGGCTGACGAAACCCTTCATGCTTCAGCCGTTGGCCCGGATTGCGCAGTTGGTCATCAGCGTCTTCATCTGTCAGGGTGAACTGGAATGGCATAAGCACCTAGATGAGGACGAACTCTTCCTGACGCACGAAGGTCACGCTGGAGACGGACCGCGGTACCGTGAGCCTGATGCCCGAAGAACTGGTCGTGGTGCCAAAGGGCGTGTACCATCGCTCGCGCTCCGAACTGCGCTCGACGGTCGTGCTCATCCGGCCGATGACCGTCGCCGAACGTCTCAACGGCCACCGGCACTTTTACAGCACCGACGCCGACCCAGCGCTGGAGAAGGTGCGATTGACGCGCCTCGTGCCCACGCTGACCCTGCCCTTTCGCCCGACGGCGTTAGCGCAGGTGGAAGACTTCGAGTTGCTGCTGACGGTGGGGCGCGGGATGTCCGACCCGCTGACCGCCCCCGAATATGGCGCCTTGTGGTGGACGCTGCGCGGCCCGCTGCGTATAGAATTAGCTGACGGGGATGTGACTGAACTCGGCAGCGGCGACGTCACTGGCGTGCCGCCCGGGATCCGCTACCGGTTAATCTGTCGCGAACCGGCCATTTTGCTTACGTTACT
>JBBIQY010000056.1:0-27254 GCA_037442085.1 Anaerolineae bacterium | reverse complement strand
ACGCTCACTGCGAAAGCTCAAGTCGCTCGGCTATGCCGTTGAGTTGGTTCCCGTGGCCATGGCGTAACGCCCGTGGCTTGAGGCTCGACTGGACGCATCAGTCGGAGCGACCTATTTTCTGGTCAGCGCAGTCGAAGAAGCGCGCCGCTCCGCTCAGGACGCTAGCGGGCTGAGCAGTTACCTCTAAACTTCGTCTTGGCGGTTTGATTTGGGTCTGGCGAAGGCAATGTCTTCGCCAGACACGCTCCCGGCTTCCTTCTCCAACTTTCTACAAGGCGGCCGTGATCGCCCCCGCCAACCGCCACGGCCTCCCCTCCACCACGTTCGTGCGATGCGAGATGGTGCGGTTGGCGGCGGCGGCAGGATGAATCTGAGCACAGGTAAGGCCGGGCTGCGCGGTTGCGCGGGTGACATGCGGATAATTGATGTTGCCCTCAAAAGGCCGTTGCCACTCGGTCCACAGCGTGAAGTCCTCGGTGATCGCGATCACGGCGCTCGTGCCCGCCGCGCCCGGGCGGCTGGCGACCACGAGGTTCATGCGATTCTCGGCGGCGCGTTCGAGCAGGCCGGTCTGCATCTCCCAGCGCTCGAGCAGCGTCGTCGGCACGCCGACCACCTCCACGTTTTGCAGCGCCGCCAGCCGGAAGGTTTCCGGGTAAATCGAATCATTACCGACCACGATGGCAAGCCGGCCCCACGGCAGGTCCGTGAACCGCAACCGGTCGCCCAACGTGTCAACCCAGGGATGACGGCCTGCACGGTGCAACTGCGGCTGGCGGTGGAGGAGGCCTTGGCCAGTGAGGAGGATACCAAGGTGCTGAAAGCCGCCCGCCGCGTCGTCAACGAGCGTCGTGATGACGCCGCACTCGGCCGCCGCCGAGCGCAACGCCGCTTGCAGGGTGGCTACCATGCGTTGCGATTGCGCGACAGCCTCGGCGGGATCCTCCACGCGGCCGGCGGGCAGGTAGAACAACTCCGGCAGCACAATGAGCTGGACGCCGGCACGCGCGGCTTCGACGATCGCCTCCGCTGCCTCTTCCACGGCCACCGGCCCATCGGCCCGGGGCTGGTAGACGGCGGCGCTCACGCTGGCCGCGCCAATTCTGCGTTCACCATTCGTGGGCGGCTGCGCAATGGGCCCGTACAGTTCGGGGCGGCGCGTGGCAAAGATGTGTGTGCCGTCGGGCCGCAGTTTGTTCTCAGCCTGCGACATGTCAACGTCAGCGACGACCACCGCCTCACCCTCGCGCGGAGCTTTGGCCAGCACGCTTCCATCCGGTGCCACAATCTGGCTCTCACCCGCGCCGCGCAAAAAGCGCGGGGCAATCTTTAGGCGCTCAGCGACGGCCCGCGTCAGGTGGGCGGGCACCAGGTCGCCGACTTTGTTGGCGGCGACGACGAAGACCTTGTTCTCTGCCGCACGCACCGGGATGTGCAGCGAGGCTTCGTCGTGTGCAAAGGAGTTGAGGCTGTTGAGCAGGAGCTGCGCGCCGCGCAGCGCCAGCCCGCGCGCGACCTCATTGATCACGCCATCCATGCAGGCATACATACCCAGCGCGCCGAGCGGCGTGAGGGTGACCGGCCCGTTCTCCGTCGCAGGCTCGAGGAAATTGTTCTCGTTGCCCATCAACACCTGTTTGTCGTTCACTGCCAGCCGCGCGCCCTCGGGGCCGAAGAGGATGTTGGTGCCGGTAACTTTGCCGTTTGCGCGGCGCAGCGTCACATTCACCTTGATATAGCACCGGTGCTGACGCGCCCGGGCAGCGATGGAAGCAAGGAAGTCGCCGTCGAGGTCCACGGCCACGCGGTGGCAGTGTTCGGCGTCGCGGTACCAGGCGATGTGGTTGATAAACTCCGGGAGCACCATCACCTGGGGCCGGTGCGCAGCGGCGCGGTCAATCAGCCGCAGGCAGGTGGCGAGGTTGGCGGCCACATCGTCGGCCACGGCGAACTGGAGGGCGGCAACGCGAACGGGTTTGGTCATTTCAGGAGTGTGATCAGAACTCTCTCAGCAATCGTCCCGCCCCATAGACCCTGTCTTCGATGCCGTTATCGCGCAGGGCCATCCACCACGTGGCGGCGTTGATGGCAATGACGGGTTTCTTCAGCCAGCGCTCGGCCTCGTCGGCCAGCCGCACCATGCTGAGGTTGGTGCCGACCTGAACCAGCGCATCGGTGCCGGGCACGTTCACCTCCAGCAGCGCCTCGCGCAGCTCATCCTTGGTGACGTGAGCGATGGAGACGGCGGTGGGACACTTCAGGCCCTTGAGGGCCAGCACCTCGAAGCCGATATCGTTGAAGAAGCGCACCACATTCTTGTCGCCGATGGGTTGATAGGGCGTGACGACGCCGATGCGCTTGGCGCCAAAGAGCTTGAGGGCGCGCTCGCACGCCTCTGCCCCGGTGGCGACTCCCAACCCTTTGCCGGAGCGTTCGCTCACCCGTTGGATGAAGGCGCGGTTGCCGTCTACACCGTCCCAGAACGTCTCGGCGCTCATCCCCATCACCAGATAATCCGGCTCGCACGTCATCACGCGGTCAATGGCATAGCCGATTTCTTCACGGATTTGCGCCAACAGGTGCTCGAAGGCGTCATCGCTGCTCAGGTTTTGATCGCGGATATGGATGCGCGAGAAGTGCGCGGTGACGCCCGGCACGCGCATAGCGTAGAAGTCCGGTTCGACGATGGTGTTGGTGCTGGGCGCGAGCACGCCGAATTTCCTGCGCCAGCCGAGTGCGTCAGTCATCGGGTTTCCTCCGGGAACGAAATGGTGTCAGGCCGGCTGTCCAAGGGTCTGGCGCAGATGCTCGCGCAGACGGATTGGCCGGATATGCGGGAAACGGGCGTTGGCCGGCTGGGAGAGCCGGGATTTGCCGATGATGGTGACATATTGATACTGAGCCAGCAGGATGCCGAAGAAGTTCTCCGGGGTCTTGGCCCGCGCTTCATCAATCCAGGCCCTGAGTTGCTCGGCCGTGCCCTTGACGGCGATGGTTGCGCGACGCCCCGTCACCTCTTCGTACAGCGCGGCGATGCCATTGAAACTTATCTGCTCCCCGGCCACCTCGATGACCTGACCGCGCGCAGTCGGGTCCAATACGGCTTCCACAGTGTACCGGGCAACGTCGCCGATGGCGGTGGCATCCAGCGCAGTCTCCCCATCGCCCCAATAATTCACCTGACCCTGAGCCAGGTCGAAGATGCCCAGGAAGGGCGCCAGCAGAACTTCGTAGAAGTAGCCGGGCAGGATGACGGTAGTCGCCAGCCCGGCCTGGCGTGCTGCTTCGACGACCTGCCGGTCCCAGTCACTAGTGACGACATCGCCGGGTTGCAAATGCAAATTGAAGATATTGAAGGCGTAAACCGAGGGGACGAACTGGGACACGCCGGCGCGCCGGGCGGCATCCACCAGGGCAATCTGGCCCGACAATTTGACCTCCGGCCCGCCGTTGACGGCAGAGACTACGGTCTCTACGCCCGCACAGGCCCGGTCGAGCGAGGCGGCGTCGGTCAGATCGCCGGTCATGATCGTCGCCCCGCGGGCCTGCAGCTTCTCCAGCACGGCCTGCTTGTCCGCCGACAAGTTGGGCCGGGCGAGCACGCGCAGCCGAACGCCTTTGTCCAGCAGAGCGTGCGCGATACGGTGGCCCAGATTGCCTGTAGCGCCGGCGAGAAGAAATTCAGGGGAATGGTTCATCGTTCAGCTCCTGAGTTGAGAAGAAGGGTTGCGGGGTTCCGTTAAACGTCAGTTGAATTGGAGCGGTCCTTCCACTCCCACCACCCGGGTACCGCAGAAGAAACGGAGGGTTTCGAACGTGCCCTCTTCGCTCATACCGCTCAGGCCCCAGGCCGGGCGCGGCGCCATCAGGTGCAGGCTCATAATGCTCGAGCCGTTCACCTTCACCCCGCCAGCGCGGATATCGCGGGCCAGACGCAGCGCGCGCGCCTCGTCCCGCCCGAACACGTATGCCTCCAGGCCGTACGGCGTCCCGTTGGCAAGGGCGAGCGCTTCGTCATCGGTCGTGAACGGATGCACCGTGCCGACAGGGCCGAAGATCTCGTCCTGCGCATCGGCGGAGGCGACGCCGGTGATGAGCGTAGGGGCGATGAAATTGCCGCGCGCGAGCACACCCTCGGGCAGCCGGCCTGCCGAGTGCGCGCGCCCGCCCTTCGCCAGCAGGGCATCCATCTGGCGGCGGATCTTTTGCAGATGGCCGCTGTGCACCATCGGCCCCATGTCGGTCTCCAGCGCAACCGAATCGCCGATCTTCAATTTCTCCAATCTCGCCCTCACAGCTTCCATCAACTCCATCTCCAACGACGTGTGCACAATCAACCGTCCCAGCGCCCGGCACCACTGGCCGTTGAGCGACGTTAGCAGCGCGACCACACCCGCCGCGGTCTCGTCGAGATCGGCGTCGTCGAGCACCACGACCGCGCTGTTGCCGCCAAGCTCGAGCTGAGCCGGCTTGAAATCGGGCGCGCAGGCGCCGGCGATGGCGCGCCCACCGACAAGGCCGCCGGTGAACGACACGCAGCGGATGCGCTGGTCGGCGACGAGTTGCGCGCCGACCGCCGGGCCGCCATGCACGATTTGAAAGACGCCCTTCGGCAGCCCGGCGGCATGGGCGGCTTCGGCAAACACATCGCAGCCGTTGGGTGCCCACTCGCTCGGCTTGAGGATCGTCGGGCAGCCGGCGGCCAGCGCATTGGCGACCTTGTGCGCCGCCATGGGCGCGGGCGCGTTGAAGGGCACGAGACACAAGGCGGGGCCCCACGGCTTGCGGTGCACCTCGACGGTATGATTGTTCGGGCCGGGCAGCGTGGAGAGCGTCCAGCCGCTCTGCAGTTGCTGCGCGGCGAGGTGCCACGCGCCGGTGGTAATGACGCCGAACATCGCCGTGAGGCGGTGGATGACGCCGGTGGTGAACGCCTCCAGCTCGGCAATACGGGCCTTGCGCTTTTCGAGTTCGGCAGACATGGCCGCCAGATAGCCGACGCGTTCGTCAATCGGCATCTTCGCCCACGCGCCGGACTCGTGCACGCGCCAGGCGGCCGCCAGCGCCTTTTCGAGCTGGGCGCCGCCGGTGGCGCGCTGCGGCTGAGCGCGCTCGCCGGTGTTCGGGTTCTCCAGCCACACGCTCAGCTCCGTCTCGGGCGTGGAGAACTCGCCATCAATATAGTCGGTCAGCGGTGGAATTTGGACGGATTGAGACGGCGTAGTCATAGTCATCGGCTAACTCCTGGTGCCCGGAGAACAAGCGCCCCGCTGCGCGCCGGGCCGTTCGGCGCGGCCTTCTGTTCAGGACGCTTGTGTTGGTTCCACTGCCTTTCACTTGCACTCACACAACGCAATCAACTCCGACTGCAAGACCTGCTTCAGATTGCTTGTCTGCCCGAGCACATGCTCGGCGATGAACGCGCCGATCAGCGAAGCCAGCAATGCACGCAGGGCAGGCTCGTCCGCCGTCGCCGGCGAATCCGCGAAGGTGCGGCCCAGCGTATCGTCGCGAGGATAGCAAATGGTGTGGTGGTTCGCGCCCTGCAGTATGACGAGATAGACATCGCCGCGCCCGCCGCTCACCGCCCGCCTGAACGCGGCCGCGATTGTTTCTGCGCCGGATTGCGAACCGAGGCCTGCCGTGCGGTTATGCAGGTCGCCGATGCCGTCCTCGGTGGCGCCCAGCATGAGCAGCGGTGTGGCCGAGGGCAGTGGCGCCATCTCGCCGGGCGGCCAGCCCCCGAGCGTCAGCGTCGGCAGCGGGCTGGCGCAATAGCTGAAGGCCGCAACCACAGGCGGCAGCCAGCGCGGGTCGGCGTTCATCAGCGCCATCATCCCGCCAGCCGAATGCCCGCCAAGCACAATTCGTTCGAGATCGAGCGCGCCGGTCAACACGGCACCGGCATTAATCCGCTCCAGCGCCCCCAGGATGGCCGGCAGCGCCGCCGCCGACAGACCCGTGCCGTAGGCCGCCGGCGTCACCAGCGCACGATTGATGCCGGGGGTGAGCGAGATGCGGCCCGGCAGGTTCTCGGCCACCCAGGTAAAGGTGACCACGGCCAGCCCGCGCGCGGCGAGGTCAACCGCCAGCCAGTGATAGGTATGCTCGGAGCAGTTGACGCCGGGGAAGAAGATGACGACAGGGTAAGGCGCAGCGGTCGGGTCGGGCCGCAACAGCCCGGTCTCCAATTCTCTGTCGCCGAGGTGGTCGAGCGCCGGATAGAACACGCGCAGTATCACGGTGTCGAAAGGCGGCCCGCTGTCCGCCACCTTCGCGGCATACGGGATAGAGCGGATGGGCATCGAGGCGTAGCGCGGGTTACGGATCGCCTGGTATATCTGACGCCCTACCCCAGCCCCGGCCTTGGCAGCACCCGGTCCCCGCCCCACAGATTGCGCACCAGCCGGTCGGTCAACACCTTGCCGAAAAGCCGCTCGCCGACGACGTTGGCCGGGTCGCGCTCGGCGATGTTGCGGCGGATGGCGAGGTCGCGCGCGGCCAGCGCGGCGCGGTCTCCAGCCGGCACGGGTTCGGCCTCGTCCACCCACTTCAGCCAGCGGTCGAGCATTTCATGCGCCAACGCGCGGATGAAGGCAATGCGCTCATCACTGTGCGGGCAGGTGTAACAAATCGCCGTCTCCGACAGCGCCTGCCGCACGTAGAGCGATTTGCTCGTGAAGTACGCCAGGTCGGGGCGCTGGCGGATTTCGAGGTAGCGCTCGTTCAGCGGCTCGTAGTAATGGTCGAGGTAAGCCAGGTCGGTCATCAAATCCACGCGCGGGATGTAATCCATGTAGAAGAATACATCCGGCACCGTGGCAATGGCCAGGCCGAAGTGTGGGACGCGGATCTGGGGTCCAAGCCAGACGGTGATGTGGATGTTGCAGAAGCCATGTTGCGGGTTGCCGATCCACGAATGGACGAACCAGTCAATCTCCGGCCCGCTAAACATGAACTGCGAGCCGGTCGCGCCGGTGCCCGGCAGGCCGTGATAGGTCTGGAAGTCCTTCACCGAGGCGTCGGGGTGCAGCTCGAAGCGCCCTTCAATTTTTTTTCGCAGCTCGAGCGAGATGTCATAGAGCTGATTGAACACCGGCAGGTTGTCCAACGCCGGGCGCTCGGCCAGCATCTCGACGACGGACTTAATCGTTTCTTGAGCCATCGGTGATCCTTTCAGTGACGAATGTCAAAGTAGAAAGTCGAACGTCCCACTTCCTGCTTTCGCTCTCGTGGAAAACGTAGCGTAAGAGCAGGCCGTCTTCGCCGAGAAAGAACTTGGCGCTGTCATCGTAGCGCCCGCCGAGGTAGGTATAACGATCTGCGGCAAGCCGTTGGCCGTTGATGTTGATTGCAGGGCACGCCCGCCCCAGCCGGGCAGCCGAACGGTAATCAATGAGCGGCGTCAGCAGCCGTTCGCCATCCTTTGGATCGAGGATCCACGGCACGAGCACCGGCACGCGCCCGCCGCGGCCCAGCTCAGCCACGCGTTTGATGGCCGGGCCCTGGAAGATGCGCAGCAACGGGGAGACGACAAGATTGGGCGGCGCGGGCATTTGCGAGAGAAGGACAGGGCCGCCAGAAATCAGGCGCTCGACGGAGATTTGAGAGTCGGAGATGGAATAACGCGCATTTGCTTGCGGGACTGCGCCCTCGCTTGAGTTCTGCCAGAACACCGTAAACGTCGTCAGCACGCCGTCTTGCTCGACGGCATCCACTTCGATCGAGGTACCGTAGGCGTGCGCGGAACGGGCCGAGCGGATGGCTCGGCTCCCATCGGGCCGGAGAGATATCGCCCAGGCTTCGGTCACCCCCGCCTCTGCGCCATTGAGCCGATAGGTGTAGCTGCCTCGGGCCGACGGCACACCCGCCACAAAATTCATGCTTGACAGTGAAGGGGGTTTTGTCGTAATTTGTTATAACATTACAACAATCTCCGCTTCGATGTCAATCACCAATTTCCGGGCGCCGATACGGCGCGGCTACGCCGACACGCGCTGTGGGCAGGTGCACTACTGCACCGCCGGGGAGGGCCGCGCGCTCGTGCTGCTGCATCAGACGGCCAGCTCGTCCGCCATGTACGCTGCCCTGCTGCCGCTGCTGCCGGGCCGTGTGATCGCGCTCGATACGCCCGGCTTTGGCGGATCGTTCACGCCCGAACAGCCGCTGACCATCCCCTACTGCGCCGAGGTATTACACGAGGCGTTGCGCAACCTGGGCGTTGATGAGTGTGACCTCTTCGGCCACCACACCGGCGCCGCCATCGCCGTGCAGATGGCGCACGATTATCCGGGCTTCGTGAGCCGCCTGATTCTGTGCGGCCCACCGTTGTTGAGCGACGAGCAAAAGACACGGTTGAAAGCCGGGCTTAAGCCGTTCGTGATGGACGAAGCCGGCGCACACCTCGGCGCCGTGTGGGAGCGCCTGCGCCGCCGCGACCCCGCGCTACCCCTAAAGACCGTGCATCGCGAAGCGCTGTTGACGCTGCAGGCGGGCGCGCGGGCGCTGGAAACCTACGAGGCGGTGTTCGCCCAGGACTTCGCCGGGCAACTGGCCGCGCTCGAAATCCCGGTGCTGGTGATGGCCGGCGAACACGACACGCTGCGCGCCAGCCTCGAGCCGACGTACGCGCTGCTGCGCCACGGGCAGATGCGCATCATCCCCGGCGGCACCACCTATATCTGCGACCGCGAGCCGCAGGCGGTGGCCAATGCCATTCGAGAATTCCTGACCGCGGCGGCCCATTGAAGCCCCGGAGAAGGCACATGGCAGCTGGAAAATTTCTGGGAATGCAACTGGCGTCGGGCGTGGGGCGCGGCCACATGACGACGTACTACTTCGCCGCCATTATGAGCATCTGTCTGCTCAGCTTTATCAACCTCATCCAGCCGTTTCTGCTCACCAATTTCCTTGGCATTCCCGTCGAACAGCAGGGCCTGGTGACCGGCGGCCTGACCTTTTGGGAGGAGACGGTCGGCCTGTTCTGCATCGCGCTGGCCGGCGTGCTCTCCGACCGCTTCGGACGTCGCCTCGTCTTCACGCTCGGCTTCCTCATCCTCGGCCTCGGCTTCACGCTCTTTCCCTCGGCCGGCGATCTGAGGCAACTGTTGGCCTTTCGCGTGCTATTCTCCATCGGCTCGGTGTTCGTCATCGGCATGCTGTCGTCGGTCATCGCCGATTATGTGATCAACCGGGATCGTGGTAAAGCCAACGGCCTGGGGGGCGTGATGAACGGCGTGGGTGCGATGATCGCCGTGTTCGGCCTGGTGCAGATTCCAGGGCTGCTGATTGACAACGGCTTCTCGGTCAAGGACGCCGGACGCGCGACCTACTACATTGCCGCCGGGCTGGCGGTGCTGACCGGCCTGGCGATGTGGCTCGGGCTGCGGCGGCACGAGCGCGCCGGGCACGAAGATACGCTCCATCTCCGCCAGTTGCTGCGCGAAGGACTGGCCGCTGCCAAGGACCCGGGCGTGGCGCTCAGCTACGGCGCGGCCTTCGTCTCCCGCGGGCATCTGCTCGTCATTGGCTCCTTCCTGGCCGTCTGGATCAATAAAGCCGGGACTTTGGCCGGCATGGAACCGGGCGCAGTGACCGCGCGCGTCGGCATGATCGTCGGCATCTCGCAGGGTGTCGCGCTGTTGGCCGCGCCCCTGATCGGCCTGCTGTCCGACCGCCTGAACCGCGTGCTGGCCGTCATCCTCATCCAGAGCATCGCCGCCCTCGGCTACGGATCTTTGTGGTTCGTCAACGATCCGTTCAGCGGGTTGATGATCGGGCTGACCTGCCTGGCCGCCGCCGGCCAGATCGGCAGCATCATCACTGCCCAGGTACTGGTGCAGCAGCAGGCGCCCGCTGTCATTCGCGGCTCCGTCATCGGCTTCTGGGGTCTGTGCGGCTCGGCGGGCATCTTGTTCTGCACCTCGCTGGGCGGCTTTCTGTTCGACCGCTGGATGGAGGCTGGGCCATTCGTGATGATGAGCGTCCTCAGCCTGATCATGATCGTATGGGCGGCCCGCGTGTACAGGCGCGTGATCCCCGCTCACGAAGAAGGGCCGCTGCCGGCGGGGGCCGATTAGCAGCCGGCTCAACGCCCAATCGCCCGGCGGCCACGACGACAAGGAGAGACCTATGTGGACGTTACTCTTCACAATCCTTGCGCTGCTCAACCTGGCGCTGCTGGTCTGGGGCATGCGGCTCTACCGCCAGGTCCCGGCAGGCGGTCTGACGATGTTGCTTCTGCCCATCCTCTTCCTGCCTTACGACAACGGCATCATTGCAGCAGGCCGCTTCCTCGGCGAGGGCGACCTGTTGCGCAACCTCAGTTGGCCGCGCTTCGCCGCGCATGGCCTGCTCACGCCGCTATGGATCATCGCCGCCGGCGCGCTGGCGCGCCAGGCCGGCCTGGGCTGGGCGAAGAACAAGTGGGTGATGGGCGCGTTCTGCATCCTGGCGACCGGGCTGATCGTGCTGATCGACATCCCCAAACTGCTGAGCCTGCAATTGCATCCGGCCTGCTTTGCAGACACGCTCCGTTACGCGGAGAGCGTCAGCGCCAGTCAATTATGCTCGCCGACACAGGCCGTTGTGCCGAGCAGCGGCCCGCCCATCGCCGCCATCACCAGCATCGTTGTGCTGCTGGGAGTGAGCGTACCGATCTGGCGCAAGACCAAGTGGCCGTGGATGTTCGTCGGCGCGGCGGTGATGTTTCTGGCCGCGGCCATGCCGCCGAGCGTCGTCGGGCCGGGCGTCGGCTCCATTGGCGAGGTGGTGCTGGGAGCGGCCCTGCTGGCGACGGCCTGGCGCCTGAGCCGGGCCGCCGCGCCTGCGGCGTTACAGCCGGCCCTGAAGCCGCAGGGGACAGCTTAGACATGGGCTCCCTCACCCGGCCAGCGAAGTGATGCCCTCCTTTCGGGGTTAGGATCCGTAAGAACCTAACCGAGGGTCTGGCGAAGGCGATACCCTTGTCAGAATCGGACTAAGCAGATTGGAGCACGGTAAAGATGGACCCCAAGTACACCTTCGATATGCCCCTCCTGCTGGCGCTGCACGATTTCCTGCCCGTCATCTTCTCGGCGGTAGGCCTGTGCCTGCTGGCACAGATGACCACTCGTATGAACTACGCAGCGGGCCGGCTGGCCTGGCTCGGCTTCCTGCTCGTGGTCGCCGGCGGCGTGTTCAAGGCCACGTATAAGCTGGATATGGCGACGGTCGGCGCCGATTACCGCTGGATGGACAGCGGCATCTTCGTCTGGATGGGGCCGGGCTTCACGCTGCTGGCCTGGGCCTTGTGGGTCGCGCAACGCTCCGTCGCGGGCAAGAGCACGCCCCAGCCGGTCTGGCTGGTTCCGGCGCTCCTGTCTGCGCTCGTGCTCGGCACCGCTGCTTATCTTTGGTCGAGCGCTCCGCAGGCACGCACCTGGTCGCTGATGCTGCTGGGCGTTACGACCATCGGGAACTTTGCCTTGAGCGGACTGGCGATTGCGCAATCCTGGCGGCAGGGGTTAATGCTGGCGGCGGCGCTGTTCGTCTTCAACATCGTCGCCATCTTCATGTTACAGGGGATGGCGCGCCTGGCGCAGGATAACCTGACCCTCCAATGGGTTCAGCAGTTCAGCAACATGTTCTCGAATCTGGCCTTCGCCGTGGCCGCCTGGCAATTGCACGGCAGCACCACGGCACGGCTAGACGCAGGCGCATTTGTGAGCCGCACGGCAACAGCGTAGAGCGTGGAGAGCGAACCTCCGGTCTCCATTCGACCCCATCATGTCCAGCGACTCTCTCCTCTACAACTATCGCGGCGTCTTCGATACGCGCCTGGGCTTTGGCCGCCGGCCGGCGGTGCTGGTGGTGGATTTCATCAAAGCCTACACGACGCCTGGCTCGCCGCTGTATGCGCCGCCGGTGGTAGAGGCCGTGAAGGAGACGGCGGGGTTGCTGGCGCTGGCCCGGCAGAAGAACGTGCCCGTGATCTACACGCGCGTGCTGTATCACAAGAACGGCCTGGACGGCGGCCTGTTCGTCAAGAAGGTGCCGGTGCTGCGGCAGATGGTCGAGGGCGAGCCGCTGGCCGATATCGTTCCAGAGCTGCCCCCCGCCCCGCAGGACGTGGTCATCGTCAAGCAATATGCCAGCGCCTTCTTCGGCACCTCGCTCGCCGCCGCGCTCACCGCGCTGGGCGTGGACACGCTCATCCTCACCGGCTGCTCGACCAGCGGCTGCATCCGCGCGACGGCGGTGGACGGGATGCAGTATGGCTTCCGCGTCAGCGTGCCGCGCGAATGCGTCGGCGATCGCCGCCCTGAGCCGCACGAGGCCAACCTGTTCGACATCAACAGCAAGTACGGGGATGTGGTTTCGAAAGCGGAGGTGATGGCGTACTTGAAGACGGTGTCGGAGTGACCGATGGTGATGAAAGCCCTCCACGGTATTCGCCTGCTCGACCTGACCCATATGCTCAGCGGCCCATACGCCGGCATGCTGCTGGCCGACCTCGGCGCGGAGACGATCAAGATCGAGCCGCCGGGCACGGGCGAGGGCACACGCAAGCTGCTCGCCACCGACCCCAAGAACAGCCGACATGGCATGGGCGCCTACTTCCTCACGCTCAACCGCAACAAAAAGAGCGTGACGCTCAACCTCAAATCGGAGGCCGGCCTGGCGCTGTTCTACGAGCTGGTGAAACATGCCGATATCGTGCTCGACAACTTCAGCGCCGGCGTCACCGAGCGGCTCAAGATTGATCACGCACGGCTGGCCGTGATCAACCCGCGCATCATCACCTGCACCATCACCGGCTTCGGTGAGACGGGGCCGGGCCGGGACTGGCCCGCCTTCGACATCGTGGCGCAGGCGATGGGCGGCGGCATGTCCATCACCGGCCTGCCGGACGGGGCCCCGGTGCGCTCGGGCATCCCCATCGGCGATCTGGGCGGCGGGCTGATGGGCGTCGTCGGCGTGCTCGCGGCGCTGCTCGCGCGCCAGCAGACGGGCCGGGGTCAGCATGTGGACATCTCCATGCTGGACGCGCAAATTAGCCTGCTCAACTACATGGCGACGATGTACTTCCTCTCGGGCGAGGTGCCCGGCCCGCTCGGCAACAGCCACTTCGTCCGGCCGTATGCCGAAAATTGTGTAATTCGGCCTGTAGGCGCGGGTCTGAGAGCCGCGCCTACGAAATTACACACAAATCGGCAAACCGCCCCCTTCGTCCACGTGCCCTACGACAGCTTCCCATGCAGCGACGGCCACCTCATCATCGCCGTCATCGTGGACGAGTTCTGGAAGAACCTGATGCAGATCATGGATCTGCCGGAGCTGGACACCGAGGAGAACCTGCGCCAGCCGGGCCGCTGGAAGAATCGCGCGCTCATCAACCAAAAGCTTGCGGAGCGGCTGCGAACGAACACGCAGGCCTACTGGCTGGAGAAACTGCGCGCCGCCCGCATCCCGTGTGCGCCGGTCAACAACTTCGCACAGGCGCTGAGCAACGAGCAAGTGCTGGCGCGAGGTATGGTCGTCGAGGTCGAACATCCGCAGGGCGGCTGTGTGAAGATGCCGGGCAACCCGGTCAAGCTCTCCGACACGCCCGCCGAAACATACAGCCCGCCCCCGCTGCTCGGGCAACACACCGATGAGGTGTTGATGACACTGCTGGGCAAAAGTGCTCACGAGATCGAGACTCTGAGAAGCGAAGGTGTGATTTGAACCGCGAAGACGCGAGGCGCGCGAAGGCTTCGCAATGACCCCTTGCGCTCTCCGCGTCTTTGCCGTGAACCCGAATGGCTGAAACTGTAACGGTGTGTGAAGTCGGCCCGCGCGACGGCCTGCAGAACGAAGCGACCCCGCTGACGGTGGCGCAGAAGTGCGCGCTGGTGGATGGGTTGGTGCGCGCCGGCGTGCGCACGATGGAGCTGGGCAGCTTTGTCAGCGCCAAGGCTGTGCCACAAATGGCGGATACCGACGCGCTGTTCGCGTACGCGCTGGAGCGCTATCCCGGCGTTCGCTTCATCGGCCTGGTCTTCAACCAGAAGGGTTACGAGCGCGCCCTGGCCGCCGGCTGCCGGGCCGTGGCCGCCGTCGTCATCGTCAGCGAGACCTGGAGCCAGCGCAACAGCCGCATGTCCACGGCGGAGTCGGTCGAGGTCTGTCGCCGCATCGCCGCGCGCGCCAAAGCGGAGGGCGTGTGGCTGCGCATCTATCTCTCCGCTGCCTGGCACTGCCCATTCGAGGGGCCGACGCCCGCAGCACGCGTCCTGGCGCTGGCCGAGCAAATTCACGAAATAGGCGCGGATGAAATCGCGGTGGCGGACTCCATCGGCCATGCGCACCCGCTGGAGGTGGGCCGGCTGATGGAACGACTGGGCACGCGCTTTGGGATGGAACGGCTCGCCGTGCATCTGCACGACACGCAGGCGCTGGGCAGCGCCAACGCCTATGCCGCGCTCTCGGCGGGCGTGCGGATTGTGGATGCGAGCGTGGGCGGCCTCGGCGGCTGTCCATTCGCGCCCGGCGCAGCGGGCAACCTCGCCACGGAAGACCTGGTTTTTCTTGCCGAAAGGCTGGGTTACGACACCGACCTGGAGCTGGAAGCGCTCTGGCCGGTCATCGCCGATGCCGAACGAATGCTTGGCCGGCGCGTAGGTGGCCGGATCCGGGAATGGTATAAGAAGGACAGGTTACAGGTTGCAACCTGAAACCCTCAACGGCCATGGCGATCACGCTGCAACACATCAACGAGCAAGGCACGCGCGCCTTTATGGGCACGCTCACCGACGACGCCGACGTGCACGCCTCGCTGGCCGAAGCCGCGCGCGCCCTCGGCGTGAACACCGGGATGTTCGAGCTGCTCGGCGGTCTGACGCGGGTCGAGTTCACCGAATACGATTTCGCGGCTCGGCAGCGCAAACCGGCGCTGAGCTTCGAGCGCGCGCTGGAAATCGTCGCCGGCCACGGCACGCTGAGCCTGCTCGACGGCGCGCCGTCGGTGCATCTGCATCTCGTGTGCGCGTTCCGCGACCCGGCCCAGCCGCACGGCATTGCGCTCATCGGCGGGCACGCCGCGCGGGCGATTGCCTTCGCAGTCGAGTTCACCCTCCTGGCGTTCGACGGTACGCCGGTGCGACGCACCTGGCATGCGGGCAGCGGGCTGAAGTTATGGAGCCTCCCCACTCTCCCGAACAGGGTAGGGCCGGGGATGACGGCGCAATGATTCGTGAAAACAAGACCAAGGCCAAACTCAAGCGCGGCGAAGCGGCTTTCGGCGTTATCTCCGGCAGCGCCGACCCAATGCTGGCCGAGCTGATCGGCCTGTCCGGCTTCGATTTCTATATGCTGGATGCCGAGCACGGCGGAGTCGGCCCGGGCGATGCCGCGAATTTTGTGCGCGCCTGCGAGCTGACCGAGGTCACGCCGCTGGTGCGGGTGGGGACCAAGGATGCCAAGCTGGTGCTGCAATATCTGGACGCCGGGATGATGGGGGTGATGATGCCGGGGCTGGAGACCGTGGACGAAGTTCGCTGGCTGGTGCGCGCTGTGAAGTATCCGCCGCTGGGCCGGCGCGGCCTGGGCCTGGCGCGCGCCGCCGATTACCTGCTCGGAGATCTTCAACAGGCCGATTACGTGGCCTTCGCCAACACACACACACTGGTGTGGCCGCAGTTCGAGGATGCCAACCTGCTCCCCGCACTTCCCGAGCTGGCCGCCGTGCCCGGTGTGGACGGCGTCGTGCTCGGGCCGCGCGACCTGTCGTTGGCGATGGGGTACGGCGACGGTCCCGAGCACGCCGAAGTGCAGCGGGTGATTGACGAGGTTCTGGCCGCCCTCGGCCGGGCAGGCGTGGCGGCGGGGACGACGGCCGCCACCGGCGAAGCCGCACGACGGCAGTTGCAACGCGGCGCGCGCATCATCCTCAACGCCGTGCCCAGCCTGATCCACCACGGCGCCCGGGCCTTTCTGGAAGGAGCACGGGCATGACGACGCGAACCCGGCTGGTCATTGACCGCCAGTCCCCGATCCCTCTGCATTACCAGTTGAGGCAATACCTGCTTGCCAAAATCGAGAGCGGCGAGTGGCAGCCGGGCGACCTGATCCCTAGTGAGCTGGAACTCCAGGAGACCTACGGCATCAGCCGTACGACCGTTCGGCAAACGTTGAGCGAGCTAGTGTTCGAGGGCCGGCTGGTGCGCCAGCGCGGCCGCGGCACCTTCGTCGCCAGCGACAAGTTCGCCCACAACCCGCGCAATCATCAAGGGCTGACCTACCGGCTGGAAGAACAAGGGATGAAGGCGGGCTGGCGCGTGCTGGACGAGCGACTGGTGACGGCGCCCGCCGTCGTCCGCGAGGCGCTCAGGCTGAACGGCAAAGTGCAGGTGCTACGCCTGCGCCGGCTGCGTCTGGCCGACGCCGAACCTATCGGCCTGCACACTGCATACCTGCCGGAGAGCGTGGCGGCCCAGATCAACCGCGCGGCGCTGAGCGAGGGCGAGTCGCTGCGCTACCTCAGCCACCTGCCACAGATGCAGGGGAGCCGCGCCCATCGCACCATCGAGGCGGTGGCCGCCACACCGGCCGACGCGAAACTTCTCGGCGTGAAACCGGGTTCGCCGATCCTGCAAATCGAACGCGTCATTGTCGCCGCCGAGGGCACGCCGCTCGAGTATTTGCAGGCGCGCTATCGCGGGGATCGGTTCAAGTATCAGATTACGTTGTAGGTTTACGGGTCGAGTTCATGCTGCACCTGCCAACGACAGGAACGCTGAAAGCACAGAGATAACATGACAAAAGACTACGGCGCCTCCCGCCATCCCAATTCACCCTACCAGTGCTTCATGGGCCGCTGGGAGGGGTTGTGTAAAACCTTCAGCCCGGAGGGCGAGTTCATCGAAGCCGCCGCCGTCCGCATGGACGTATATTGGACGAGCGCGGACACCTGGCATCTGCACGAAGAATTCGAGAACTTCTACGGCCTGGGCAAGTCGGTGACGTTTCACTCGGACATCACCGTGCGCGGGAAGTTCTGCTTCGGCGAGAGCGAGTTGGTCAAGCTGGAAGGCGCCGGGCTGACGCCATACAACTACATTTTCACCATCTGGAGCGCCGTCTCGCAGACCACGGTCTACAACAACCACTATTTCCTCGACCCGAACAACCGCCGCATCTTGACCCACAAAGTGCGCGACGGGAAGACGAACGTGTTTCAGATCCAGGACTTCGTGAGAGTGGTCGTACCATGATCGTCCAATCCGCGCCCGAAGGTCAACCACGCTTTGTGATCGAGCAGGTGGACCATGCCCGCATGGCGGGCCGGCTGGCCGAGGCCTTTGGCAACGCTGGGTTCGCGCCGCTGGAGCCGCGCGAGCCGCTGGTTTTCATGATCGCCCATCACGATGAAGGCTGGGCGCCGCTGGACGCCCAGGCCAAGCGCGACCCGCAAACCGGCCTGCCATATCACCTGACCCAGACGCCGCTGGCCGACCTGCTGCCGACCAACACCGGCTCGCCGGACTTCAACGAGCGTCATCACCCGCTCTCCGGCCTGATCTCTTCGATGCACACCTGGGGCCTGTACCACGGGCGTTACGGCCTGTCGGACTTCGTCTTCATTGACCGCGTCCCGTTGGAGCTGCGGCCTCAGGTGGACGCCATGCTCGACGCCGAGCTGGCGCGCCAGCAGCGACTCAAAGCTCGGTTGTCGGGCGCGCTTGCCGACGAAGCTCATCTCTTTCATTTTTATAAACTGCTCCAGTTCTTCGATACGCTCTCGCTCTACTTCCACACCACCCACGAGTCGCAGCGCGGCGAAGCAACGTTCCGAAACGTGCCGCGTGCTGTGGGCGCCGATGTCACGGTAACGATTAAGCCGGCGGGCGACGGGCGTTACACCCTCACACCCTTCCCTTTCGCAGGCGAGGCGCTGACCGTGTGGGTAGAAGGCCGTTACCTGACGCCGCAGCCGGAGCACGTGGACCTGGCGCAGTTGCTGCAGAGCATGCCGAAAGTGAGGCAAAAGTATGTGTTGGCGGGAGCAAGCTGAGATTTGCAAATTGCGCGTCGAACCCCCGGCCTGCAACCGGCGACGTCACAACTGCGATGACACAGTTTACTAAAGGCTACGGCCGTTGGGCCGGCACTGCCGAAGTCTTTTCCGGCGAGGGCCGCTTCCTGGGCAATGGCACGGATCAGCGCCACGTGCAGGCCGTGGGCGATGGGCGCACCCGCATTGACGTATCGTTCGTCGGGCCATTCAAGCACGCCGGCCACTACTTCATCCAGGAAAACGGTGACCGCCGGCTCTATCAAGGCCCGGCCAATGTCGGCGAGGCGGAGACACTCGGCGACGCGCTGGTGGACGCCAACGCCTACTGGCCCGCGCTCGGCTTGAGCCAGCGCTTCTTCCTGATGGTTCTGCCGGACGGGCAGACCCAGCTCTCGCTGGCGCTGATGGCGCGCGGCGAGCACGTGCTATACGTCGTCGTCGGGCAGAATGACCGCGTGGCGGAGGACGGCGCCGCGCCGCCGCCCTCGCTGGTGAGCGGCACTGCCTATGATCTAGTGCACGACCCACGGGCCGGGCGCGGTGAGTTGCTCTTACATCGCGCCGGGGCCTGGACAGGCTCGCTCACGCTGCTAGACGCGAACCGGAAGCCGCTGGGCAGCGCCGACTATCGAGAAACAGTGGAACACCTGGAGCCACAGAAGTTTCGCGTCACGCTGCAGGGCGGCCTCGCGGAAGCATGCCGCGAAGTCGTGCTCACCACCAACGACTGGCAGGCGTGGACGCCCCCCGACCAGCCGCTGGCCGGGAGCTACAGCCTATACGGCGGGCGCGCGGCCAGCGGGCAGTTCCACCTGCTCGATGACGGCCTGCGGATGTGGCGACGCGAAGTGGTAACGCACGACGGGACGCAGAAGGCACTAGTGCGTTTCTGGTATCGCGGCGGCGAGCGCGTGGGCATCGAGTTCGGCGTCTTGCGCTTCAGGCTCTAGTCATCGGGCATCAGTCATCTCTCAGGCGATGACCAAAGACTTTCTCGGCTCTTGGCGCGTGAGCGAATATGTGCACAACCCGGATGGCGCGCTGGTCGGTGTGGTGCAGCAGCGGCGACGGCTGGAGCAACTGGCCAATGGAGATGTGCGAGTCTGGCAATTCTGCGAGCCGTGCACCTTCGCCCATCCGGTCGCGCAGCGCGCAGGCGAGTACGTGTTCGACCTGCGTCTGGAGGGCCGCGTGCGCCGATACCTGGGGCCGGACGTGATCGGCCTGGGCCTGGCCTGGGGCGAGGGCGCCGTCACCGGCCGCGGGCTGTGGCCCAGATTTGGCTACAGCTTCACCTCGTTCTCGGTGCAGACCGACGCCACGCGCCAGGTAACGGGCGGCCGGTTCTACGAGGCCGGCGCGATGGTCGCGAACATCGTCGGGATCGCCGAGGCCGAGAGCGGCGCAGCAGACCGTGAAAGCTGGCCGGAATTTGAGGGCCCACCGTGGCCGGGCGAAGTAAGCGCACAATGGCGCGGCATGCGGCGGACGATGAACGCGATGGGAAAGCTCGTCACGGAGCGGGAGGTTAAACGGCGCTACGCCGATTTGAGTTGGGCCGACGCCCCGGAGGCCGCGCCGGTGCGGCTCGAGGCGGACGGTCACCGTTATCGCGCCTTCTTCCAAAACTATCAGGGCCTGGCCCAACGCCACGGCTGGTTGTGGGAAGTGGAGCTATTCGGCGCCGACGGGATCGCCATCGAAATGACCGAAGTGTTGGACAACACCGGCAGACAGCTGATCGGGCTGCACCGCTGGTACACAAACGATAGTCTGGACCGGGTGGAAGTGCTTCGACTGACACCCACTGGAGGTAAAGATGATTAAGAACTTTTGGTGGCCGCTGGATTTCTCGCCGGAGGTGACCGGCAAGCCCAAGCGCGTGACGGCGCTGGGCGAGGAGTTCGTGCTCTTCCGCACGCCGGACGGCAAGGCGCACGTGATGAGCGACCTGTGCGTACATCGCGGCGGCGCGCTCTCCGACGGCTGGCTGGAAGACGGCTGCATCGTCTGCCCCTATCACGGCTGGAAGTACAAGCCGGACGGCGAGTGCGTGCGCATCCCGGCCAACCTGCCCGGCGTGCCGGTGCCGAAGAAAGCGCGCGTGGACTCCTACCCCACCACGGAAAAATACGGCTGGGTCTGGGCCTTCCTCGGCGACCTGCCCGAGGCCGAGCGCCCGCCCCTGCCCGACCTGCCGTATTTCGGCGACCCCAACTTCAAGATGATGTATGGCGAATTTCACTGGAACGTGCACTACGAGCGCGCCCTGGAAAACAGCCTGGACATCGCCCACGCGCCGTTCGTGCACGGCGGCGCCTTCGGCAACCGCGACGAGCCGGAGGTGGAGGAGTACACCGTCGAGGAGATCAGCCCTTATGCGCGACGGGCGACCGTGACGCTCAAGCCGCCCAGGCGCAACTTCCGCGGCCTGTGGCGGTTCCTGTACAACCAGCGGACCGAGGCGCAGGGCGTCCGCACAAGCGCTGCGTTCTACATGCCGTGCATTACGCTGCTGGATGTGAATCTGCCGCTCGGCAAGATGATCCTGTGGAACGCCCACATCCCGATTGACGACTACACCACCGTTACCAAATGGATCAACCTGCGCAGCTTCTTCAAGGGCAACTGGGCCGACGGCGACGCCCGCAAGCGCATCTACAAGATCTTCAACCAGGACAAGCCGGTGGTGCAGGCGCAGCGGCCCGAAATTTTGCCCTACGACCTGGGCGCGGAATTACACGTCAAGTCCGACCTGATCCAAATCGCCTATCGCAAGCTGCGACAGACGTTCATTGACAAGGGTTGGGGCATTGACCGGCATAAGATTACGTCGGAATACACCCATCACCAGGCCGTCGTCATCCCCTCGCCGGCGCGCCGCGAAATCCCCGAACTCGCCCATGCTTGGGTGATGAAAGAAGTGCCGACGGTAAAGAAGAACGGAAACCCATGACCCTCGCCAGAACCCTCTCCCTCGGAACGCTGGAGAAGATCCAGGGTCGGTTTGCGTTGCGCGAAGTGGGCGCGCCGTACCTGACTCTGAGCAACCCGGCCTTCCCCCAGCCGCTGGGCGCATGCCGCCTCTTCACCGGCGAGCGCGTGCGGAAGATGGTCTACATCGGGCTGACCTTTCCACCCGCCGGGCTGGACAGCCACATGATCTTCGCCTTTACGCCGCCCGACAGCCTGACGCCGCACTTCACGCTGGATTCGGTGCTGGCCGGCCCGCACTTCGCCTTCCACCTCGACCTGATCCCGCGCGTGGACTTGGGCGCGAACCTGGCCTACCTCAACGCCGTCTTCCAGCCGGCCGTATGCCGAAAATTGTGTAATTCGGCCTGTAGGCGCGGGTCTGAGAGCCGCGCCTACGAAATTACACACAAATCGGCAAACCGCCTCCAGCCGCTCACCGCCGAGCTCGACGCCGCCAAGAAGATCGAGGGCCTCACGCCCGCCCAACTGTCGCCGCGCCAGTACGCCCTCATGTCGCCGTGGATGCTGGCGTACCGTGCCACCGAGTCCGCCTTCGCACAGATTGACGGCGCGGTGAACGCCTATCTCGAGCACTGGTTCGGCGTCGTGGAGAACGGGGTGAGCGCGCCCGTCAGCGACGGCCTGTCGCCCGCCGAGCGCGACCGGCTCAACCGCGCCGCGATCTTCAACCCCGAGGTAGACCCGGTCTGGGCGCAGATTGACCGAATGCTGGGGGCCGAGGTAAGCGCCAAGCTGCGAGAGATTCTGCGAAATCAGGAAGTTGAAGGTTAACGAGCTGAAGGTTCGACCTACGAGCCTCAATCCGCCACAGCGAAGCTATGTCCAATCAACCCAGCGTCTGGCAACAACGAATCGAGGGTGAATGGCACGGGCTGCCGTCCATCTTCGATGCCGAGGGCAACCACCTCGGCTACAACAAGGTCTATCGGTCGAGCGTGTTCGCCGACGGCCAAACGACGTACACGATGAACACGCACCTGGTCGAGATGAGCGGCCCGCTGGCCGCCCGGCTCGAGGTCTCCGACACCTTCGCCTTCGGCGTCATTGACAGTGATGCCGACCGCATCTACCTCGGCCCGGACTTCATCGGCGCGGGGCACCCGTACGGCGCGCTGGTGGACGCCCATTACTACTCGCCCGGATGGACGGCGGATTTGCGCACCATGGTGCACATCCTGCCCGACGGCCAGACGCAGTGCTACTCCTCGCTGCTCTACGACGGCCCGACGATCTGCTCGGTCTTCAATGGATTGTACAAAGTGGCCTTCGACTATCACACCAACCCTGAAACCAGGGCGCGCATTGACGCCTTTTGCGAGCGCGAGCGGGTGAACGGCCGCCAGCCGCACCTCCTGCCTCAGAAGAAGCGCGGGCGCTGGACGGGCGAACTGGCCGTGTACGGCGCCGATCAGAAGCAGCTCGGCGTCAATGCAGTGCACATTGAGTACACACCCATCAATCTGCTGCGCGCGGAAATGGCGGTAGAGATGAAAGGGGTGGACAGCCGAAAGTATCGCTTCATCCGTCACCGCAACGGGCCGCGCCACAGCTTCGAAGGGCCGGACGTGTACGGCAACAGCATGAGCTATGGCCGGGCGTTGTACACCAGCCAGCACTTCTACGGGCAGGCGCTCAAGATCAGGGGCCGCGAATTCCTTCTGGACGAGGCCTTCAATTTGAGCGTGGTGTGGCAGTGGTTCAAATCGGATCGGATGTTGTACACGATGTTCGGCGTTCTGAACTGGGAATCTAATTGAGACAGGCACGGCCATGAAAACCATCGTGATCACGGGCAGCACGCGCGGCATCGGCTACGGGCTAGCGGATGAGTTCCTCAAGCGCGGCTGCGCGGTTGGGGTGAGCGGACGGACGAGCGCGGCGGTGGAGCGGGCCGTCCAGGCGCTGGCCGCAAAACACGGGCCGGAACGCATCCTCGGCCAGGCCGCCGATGTGACCTGTTACGAGCAGGTGCAGGCATTGTGGGAGGCGGCGCTGGCCAGGTTCGGGCGCGTGGACGTGTGGATCAACAACGCCGGCCTGGCGCACTCCGATCATCTGCCGCTCTGGGATCAGCCGCCCGCACTGATGCAGGCGGTGGTGAACACCAACCTGCTGGGGTCGCTCTACGGTTTGCGTGTCGCCGCGCAGGGGATGTTGAAACAGGGCGGCGGCTTCATCTACGACCTGGAAGGCTTTGGCAGCAATGGCCGGGCGCGCAAAGGTCTGGGCCTGTATGGCAGCACCAAGGCGGCGGTTGCGTATCTGAGCCGAGCACTGGCGGCAGACGCCAAGGAGTGGGAGATGCCCATCCGCTTCGGCGCGATCAGCCCGGGCCTGGTCACCACCGACATGCTCATCGGCCAGTATGAAGGCCGCCCTGCCGAGCTGGAACGCGCCAAGCGTGTCTTCAACATCCTGGCGGACAAAGTCGAGACCGTCGCGCCCTTCATCGCCAACGGCGTGCTTGCCGGCCAAAAGCGCATCGTCTGGCTCACGCCCAGAAAGATCCTATGGCGCTTCCTGAGCGCGAGCTTCACCAGGCGCGATCTTTTCGCCGAAAAACCGATGTCATAGCGCCAACGTGTTGGTGCGCTGCACCTCTGACACCTTCGATACATGCCTGTCTCTCCTCAAGCCTTCAAGCAGTCCCTGGCCCAGTGGGCCAGCGGCGTCACGGTGGTGACGACGACCTTCGGCGGCCAGCGGCTCGGCCTGACGGTCAGCTCGTTCAGCAGCGTCAGCCTCAACCCGCCGCTCGTCTCGGTATGTATTGACAACAAGCTGTATACCCGCGCCGCCATCGAGCACAGCGGGGTGTTCGCCGTCAACGTGCTCGAGATGCATCAGCTCGATTACGGGTTGATCTTCGCCGGGCTGAAGCCCGACGTCGAAGACCGCTTCGCTGGCATCGAGACGACGACGGCGGTCACCGGCAGCCCCCTCCTGCCCGGCGTGCTGGCCTGGCTCGATTGCCGCTTGTGGAAAGCCTACGACGGCGGCGACCATACGATCTTCGTCGGCGAGGTCGTCGCGACCGAAGCAAGCGGCGCGGACACGCCTCTGCTGTACCACAACCGGCTGTGGCGCCGGAGCGAGTCGCTCGACGTGCCCACCCTCGCACCACACGCCGAGATCATCGAGGTCGGCCCGCGCGATGGCTGGCAGGCCGAGGCCACGCCCATCCCCACCCCGCTCAAAGTCGAGCTCATCAACGCGCTCTCCGCCTCGGGCCTGCGGCGCATCCAAATCGCCTCGTTCGTGCACCCGCAGAAAGTGCCGCAGATGGCCGACGCCGAGGAAGTATGCGCGCGCATCACGCGCCAGCCAGGCGTAGCCTACAGCGGGTTAGCGCTCAATGTGAAAGGCGTGGAGCGGGCCGCGGCGGCGGGCCTGCAACAGGTGGATATCTCGGTCTCAGCCAGCGAGGCGCACAACCAGCGGAACGCCGGCATGTCGGTGGAGGCCGGGCTGCTGCAGATGGAGGAGATGGTGCGCGTGGCGCGCGCCAAAGGGTTGAGCGTGCGCGCCGGCGTACAGTGCGCGTTCGGCTGTGCGGAAGAGACCATTGAGCCGCGCCGTGTGGTAGGGATGGTGCGGCGCATCGTCGGCCTCGGCGTGGACGAGCTTTCGCTGGCGGATAGCGCCGGCATGGCCAACCCGCAGGCCGTGCGGCGCCTGGTGCAGGAGCTGCGCCCCATGGTGAAGCCGGTGCCGATCGTGCTCCACTTGCACGATACGCGCGGCATGGGGCTGGCCAACGTGCTCTCGGCGCTGCGCTCGGGAGTCAACCACTTCGATACCGCCTTCGGCGGATTGGGCGGCTGCCCGTTCATCCCCGGCGCCACCGGCAACATCGCCACCGAAGATACGGTGAACATGCTCGAGGCCATGGGCGTGAAAACCGGCGTGGATGTGGCCAAGATCGCCGAGGTGTCGCGGAAAATGGAAGCATTGCTGGGGAGGCGGCTGGAGGGGAAGATCTACCGACTGGCCGGGGGTTGAAGGTTCAACTCTCCAGCTACAACCTGTAATCTGTCATGCCCCAAACCCTTGCCGAGAAAATCATCTCCGCCCATGCCGGGCGCGAGGTGAGCGCCAACGAAATCGTCATCGTCCGTGTAGATGGCGCAATGGCGACCGACGCAACCGCGCCGTTCGCCATCCGGGCCTTTCGCGCGATGGGCGGCGTGCGGCTGTGGGAGGCCGCGCGTCGCGACGCCAGGCGCTTCGCGCTGGTCATTGACCACGCCGCGCCCGCGCCGAATGAACGCGTCGCCAACCTGCACCGCCTCATGCGCGAGTTCGCCCGCGAGACCGGCTGCATGTTGTACGACGTTGGCGAGGGCATCTGTCACCAGTTGATGGCGGAGCACGGCCACGTGCGCGCGGGCGAGATCTTCGCCGGCGCGGATTCACATACCCCCACCCTGGGCGCGTTGGGCGCGTTCGCCATCGGCGTCGGCTCAACCGACCTGGCCGGCATCATGCTCACCGGCAAGACGTGGCTCAAAGTGCCGCAAAGCCTGCGCATCGAGCTGCGCGGCGTCCTGCCGGCGGGCGTCACGGCCAAAGACCTCATCCTCGCCCTCATCGGCAGGGTGGGCGCGGACGGCGCGAACTACCAGTCGGTGGAATTCGCCGGCGAAGCGGTGGCGGCTATGACCCTGGCCAGCCGGATGGTGCTGGCGAACATGGCCGCCGAGATGGGGGCGAAGGCGGGGATGGTGGAGACGGATAACGCGCTGCGCGCCGATCCCGACGCCGTGTATTCAAGACGGATTTCGGATGACGTCTCAAGGCTGCGCCCGATGGTGGCGCAGCCGCATGCGCCCGAGAACGTGCAGCCGATCGAGGCGGTGGCCGGGCGCAAAATTCACTATGCCTTCATCGGTTCGTGCACCAATGCGCGGCTGGAAGATTTGCAGGCCGCAGCCCGTGTGCTCAAGGGCAGACGCCTCGCGCCCGGTGTGCGGCTCATCATCGCGCCGGCCAGCAAGCGCGTGCTCGCCGAGGCGCTGCGCGACGGTACGATTGAGACGCTTGCGGAGGCCGGGGCCACATTCATCACCTCGGGCTGCGGGCCATGCGTAGGCTCGCACCTCGGCGTGCCGAGCGACGGCGAGGTCGTCATCTCCAGCGCCAACCGCAACTTCAAGGGCCGCATGGGCAACCCGAACGCCGAAATCTACCTGGCCTCGCCGGCGGTGGTAGCGGCAAGCGCGCTGGCAGGCGAGATTATTGACCCGGCGGACGTTGACGGCGGAGATGCCAAGAACGCCGAGCAAGAAACAGTGAAAGGCAGAGACTTTTCTTCGACGCACACTGCGGTGCTGCAGTAAACGACTCATGCTCACAGGCAACGCACACGTCTACGCGGTGGATGACATTGACACCGACCGCATCATCCCCGGCAAGTACACCAAAACGCTGGAGCCGGGCGAGCTGGCGCGGCACGTGCTCGAAGACCTCGACCCGGGCTTTGCCGCGCGCGTGCAGCCCGGCGATCTGCTCGTGGCAGGGCACAACTTCGGCTGCGGCTCCTCGCGCGAGCAGGCGCCGATTGCGCTGAAGGCCGCCGGGGTCGCCTGCATCATTGCGCGCTCGTTCGCCCGCCTCTTCTACCGCAACGCCATCAACATCGGCCTGCCGGTGATCGAAGCGCCCGGACACGTCATCGAAAACGGCCAGCGCGTGCGGGTGGATATGGAGCGCGGCCTGGTAATCAACGAGACCATCGGCCAATCATTCAGCGCCACGCGCCTGCCGGACGTGATGGCGCGCATCCTGAGCGAAGGCGGGCTGGTGAACTACCTGAAGAAATATGGCGATTACTAGCCCTGATGGATCGAAGGTTGAAGGCGGGCAGGTCGCCTCGCTCAACCCTCAACCTTCCGACCTGCAACCCGCCAACCGGCCCCTCGCCGGCCTGCGTGTGGTGGAATTCACCCACGCCGTGCTCGGCCCGGCCTGCGGGCTGGTGCTGGCCGACCTCGGCGCAGACGTCATCAAAGTCGAGAAGCCGGAAGGTGACGACACCCGCCGCCTCAAAGGCTTCGGCATGGGCTACTTCCCATTCTTCAACCGCAACAAGCGCAGACTCAGTAGATCGCAGAATGGCCTGATGCGGCCCACAACATGAGGGGCCTGTTCAGCCGGTAAGATTGTCGGTACCACCAAAACAATCGCCGGAGAACAAGCCCATGTCCGATGATAAGCTGAG
>JBBIQY010000055.1:0-27320 GCA_037442085.1 Anaerolineae bacterium | reverse complement strand
GGAAATTGATCCGGCCTATCGGCGGCAGTTGAGTGTCTTCCAAATCGGTTGGCGTAAATTGCGCCGTTGGATCACTTGTCAAACCTCAACCCTGCCGTTCTTGACTTTGCGGCTCAGCCCCTTCCGGCTCGCCCCCGCTTGGCGAAAGTGTTAGTTGCTCAGCTGCCGCCGGTTTGAACGGTTTGTCCGAAAGAAGGGCAGGTGATGACGATGTCCCGCAGGTGCCAATTGGGTCTGATCAGCAGCACTCGGCTGCTGCCGACGGCCATCTTTCTGGCAATCACCCGCCTAGTGTCCGAGACCCTGGACCTCAACGAGTTCATCTACCACGACGACGCCGACCACCCGTCAGCTTGAAAAATGCCGACCGACACCCTGCTCTCCCGCTTCCTGCGCTACGTCCAAATTCACACGACCAGCGACCCGAACTCCGAGACCACGCCCAGCTCGCCGCAGCAATGGGAGCTGCTGCGACTGCTGCGGGACGAGTTGGAGGCGCTCGGCGCGCACGCTGTTCGCCTCAACGACTATGGCTATTTGTTTGCGACCCTGCCGGCCACCACCGACAAGAGCGTGCCGACCATCGCCTTCACCGCGCACGTGGACACCGCGCCCGATTTCCCCGGCGCGGGCGTCAAGCCGCTCATCCACCGCAACTACGCCGGCCAACCCATCGTCCTGCCCGACGACCCGCGCCAGGTGCTCGATCCGGCAAAAGACCCCGATCTCAAAACCGCCATCGGCAAGGACATCGTCACGGCCAGCGGCACCACGCTGCTCGGCGCGGATGACAAGGCCGGCGTCGCCATCCTCATGACGCTGGCCGCGCACCTGCTGACGAATCCGGAGATCAAGCACGGCCCGATCCGCCTCTGTTTCAACCCCGATGAAGAGATCGGCCGCGGCGTGGACAAGCTCGACCTGAAGGAGCTGGGCGCGGAGGTGGCCTACACGCTCGACGGCGAGTACCCGGGCGAGATCAACTGGGAGACGTTCTCCGGCGACAGCGCCACGGTAACCATCGAGGGCGTCGCGACGCACCCCGGCTGGGCCAAGCCGCACGGCATGGTCAACGCCCTGCACCTGGCCGGCAAGCTGCTGGCTGCCCTGCCGCGCGAGAACATCGCGCCGGAGACGACGGAGGGGCGGCAGGGTTACATCCACCCCCACGACATCTCCGGCAACGCGGCCAGGATTGTGCTGCGCTTCATCCTGCGCGACTTCGACAACGACAAGCTGGCGCAGCACGGCGCGCGCCTGAAGTCCCTCTGTGAAAGGTTGCAGGGGGCCGAGCCGCGGGCGCGCATCACCTGCGAGATCAAGCCGTCCTACCGCAACATGGGCGACTGGCTCAAGAACGACATGCGCCCGGTGGATTACGCCTTCGAGGCGGTGCGGGCCGCAGGCTTGCAACCGCTGGAGCGCGCCATCCGCGGCGGCACCGACGGCTCGCGCCTGACCGAGCGCGGCCTGCCCACGCCCAACATCTTCGACGGCTGCCACAACGCTCACGGACCGCTGGAATGGGTGTGCGTGCAGGACATGGAAGCAGCGCTGCAGGTGTGCGTGAAGCTGGTGGAGATCTGGGAGCAGCGAAGCTAGAAAAGCTGAAGGGGACTGAGGCGGCTGAGCGCACTGAGAAAGCAGCCGACGACAGCGTTGGCCTAAACTGGATCAACGATGCGGATCGCCCTCGCCTGCCAATCCTACCCGCCGATGATCAGCGGCGCGGCCATTGTGGCGCAGCGGCTGGCCGAAGGGTTGGCGGCGCGTGGCCACAGCGTGCTCGTCCTCGCCGCCAGCGATCGGGGGCCGCACTACACCCTCACTGCCGGCCCCTCCCCCACGGCAAGCGCTGCGCTGCGCGTCGTGCGTCTCCGCTCCCGACCCAACCCTTTTCGCGTCGGCCAGCGCGCTGTGCTCTTCCCCGGCGCGGCGGTGCAGGCCGAACTGCGTGCCTTTCAACCCGATGTCCTCCACTCACATGATCCCACCGGCGTTGGCCTGACCGCGATCCGGGCGGCGCACACCCTGCGCCGGCCCATAGCGCTGACCCTCCATCAACTGCCCTGGTTCGTCGCCGCGTCTCTGCCGCGCGGTTTGAGCGCCTTCGTCCGGCCAGTCGAGGCCGCGCTCTGGGCCTACTACCGCTGGCTGGCGCAGCAGGTGCAGCGCCTGATCACCCCTAGCCAGATGATTGCCGACCTGGTCGCCGCTCACGGCGCAGGTCGGCCAATCGTCATCAGCAACGGCGTGGAGATCGAGCGCTTCACACCCGCGCCAGCAGAGCCGGATGAGGGCGAGCGCCTGCGCCGCCGGCATGGCCTGCACCCGACTCTGCCTGTCATCCTGCACGTGGGCCGCCTCGACGCGGACAAACGCGCCGACCTGGCGCTGCAGGCAGCGGCGCTGGCCCTGAAGGCCGTCCCGGGCCAAATCGTCATCGTCGGCGACGGCACGCAACGAGCGGCGCTCGCGCAACGGGCCGCCGAATGGGGCGTCGCGCCGCAGACCCGCTTCACCGGCTACCTCCGCGCTGACCTGCCCGGCCTGTACCGCCTCGCCTCCGTTTTCATAACTGCCTCGGAAGTCGAGATACAAAGCTCCGTGGCGCTGGAGGCCGCCGCCTCGGGCCTGCCGGTCGTCGCCGTGCGCGCCAGCTCGATGCCGGAGTACGTCGTGGACGGGCGCACCGGCTATTTGGCGCCGCCGCGCGATGTGCGCGCTTTGGCGGAACGGCTCGTTTACCTTTTGCAACAACCGTCGCACGCCCGCGCGTTGGGCGCAGCCGGTCGGGCTCTGGCAGAACAACATGCGCCCGCGCGCACCCTCGACGCGCACGAGCAGTTGTATCGCCAGTTGAGCGCAAGCCGTTTGGTATAATGCCCTAGCGTATCCGGGTGGGTCCGGCGCGGCAGAGACCTTCGAACCCCGCCAGGGTCGGAAGGCAGCAACGGTAAGGAGTCATCTCTGGGTGCCGCCGGGTGGCCTGCCCGGATGCGTTTGTAGTTATGGCATCTCAACATCCGGCCGGCGAGCGCGCTTCCTATCGGGAGCGGATGAGTCGAGGGGCAAAGGGGTTTTGTTGGCGCTCGTTCTGTCTCGCGATGATCCTGATCCTCACCGGTTGCGCTGCTCCACCGCCACCCCTCCCCCTCATCCGCATAGACGCTGACGGCCAAACGATCGAGCTACGCACCTCGGAAACGGATCTGGCGACTCTCTTGAGCCAGGCCGGGGTCGCGCTAAAACCAGGGGATGAAGTCTGGGTAGATGGGGCGCTGCTCACTGAGGAGGCGCCGGCTGCCCCGACGCGCATCTCTGTGCGGCGCGCGATCACCCTTTCCATCGTCGAGGGCGGCATTCCCAAACCGCTCACCACTCCGGCGCGCACGGTCGGCGAGGCGCTCTGGCAGGCGGGGTTCCGCCTCACCCGCGCCGACGCCGTCCAGCCGTCGTTGAACACGCCGGTGACCGCCGGCCTCACCATCACCGTCCAGCTGGCGCGGCCCATCACCGTTCAGGCGGACGGCGCCATCCTGAGCGCGCGGGCACAGGCGAACACGGTCGGCGAAGCGCTGGCCGAGGCCGGCGTCCCGCTCTTCGGCCTGGATTACGCCGTGCCCGCCGCCGATCAGCCGCTGCCGGCGGACGGCGCATTGCGCGTGGTGCGTGTGCACGAAGAAACGCTCATCGAGCAAACCCTTATTCGACGCGAGACCGTGTATCAGGCCCTGCCGGAAGCGGACATTGATACGGTGCAGACGCTGCAGGCGGGCGCCGATGGCGTGCAGCGTCGTTCGGTGCGCGCACGTTACGAAGACGGCCTCGAAGTGAGCCGCACGCCAGCGAGCGACGTGCTGGTGCAGGCCATGCAGCCGCGTATCATCGGTTACGGCACGCGGATTACGCCGCGGACGGTGGAGACCACCGACGGCGTGATCGAATACTGGCGCGCCTACACGGTCTATGCCACTTCGTATTCACCGTCGCGCGCCGGCGTCGCGCCGACCGCACGCAATTTCGGCCTGACGGCCTCCGGCCAACGGTTGACAAAGGGACTGGTGGCGGTGGACCCTCGGTACATCCCCCTCGGCACGCGCCTGTACATCCCCGGCTACGGCTTCGCCGTAGCGGCGGATACCGGCGGCGGCGTGAAGGGCCGCTTCATTGACCTGGGGTATGACGACTGGAACTATGTCCCCTGGAGCAAAGTGGTGACCGTGTACTTCCTGACGCCGGCGCCGTCGGCGGATCGGATCGCCTGGATCATCCCCACCACCGTCCCCTAACGCGCCCCTCTCGTGACACCACTCAACGTCCCTGCCCTTCTCCGCCGGTTCAACCTCAAGCCCAAGCGGAGCCTCGGCCAGAACTTTCTCGTGGACGAGAGCGCGCTGGCGAAGGTGGCCGCGGCGGCGGAGCTGACGCCGGAGGACACGGTGCTCGAGATCGGGCCAGGCCTCGGCAGCCTGACACGCCACCTGGCGGAGGTTGCGACGCGCGTCGTCGCCGTCGAGCTCGACCAGAACCTGTTGGCCCCGCTGAAGCACGTGCTGGAAGACTACGACAACGTCGAGCTCGTTCACGGCGACATCCTCAAGCTGTCACCGTCAACATTGAACCTGCCGCCCGGCTACAAAGTCGTAGCCAACATCCCCTACTACATCACCTCCGCCGTCATCCGGCATTTGCTGGAAGCGAAGGTCAAGCCGGCGTGCCTCGTGCTGACCGTGCAGAAGGAAGTCGCCCAGCGGATGTGCGCCGGGCCGGGGGAATTGAGCCTGCTGGCCGTCAGCGTGCAGTTCTACAGCGCTCCCAGGCTCGTGGCGCGTCTTTCAGCCGGCGCGTTCTACCCGCGCCCGGAAGTGGACTCGGCCGTGGTGCGTCTCGATGTGCGCCCCGGCCCGGCAGTCGAGGTCCCGGATGTAGATGCCTTCTTCCGCGTCGTGAAGGCCGGCTTCGGTCAGAGGCGTAAGCAGTTGCGCAATGCGCTCAGCGCCGGGCTGGGCTTGCCGACGGAGGCCGTGACGGCTCTGCTGGCGCAGGCAGGCATTGATCCCAGGCGCCGCGCCGAGACGCTGGCGCTGGAGGAGTGGGGCGAATTGACCCAAACGTTGACGGCGAAAGGCCTGCGGTAAAATCGAGTTTGCCAGCGGCGGTGGCGGAATGGCAGACGCCGGGGACTTAAAATCCTCTGTTCGCAAGAACGTGTGGGTTCGACTCCCACCCGCCGCACAACAGACGGCCACCGGTCGTTTCGACCGGCTGGTGGCCGTTTAGTTTTTGTCGGACTCGGCTTCGATCGTAAAAGTGAGCGGATAGCCCGCCGCCCGCGCCAGGCTGTGGGCTTTGCCGACGCGGTACTTGGCTTCCTCCAGCGGCACGGTCTGCACATAGGCCAGGCCGGTGTAGTGTGCGCGCAGCATCACGCGTTCGGCCTCGGGCGGGGAGAGCAGGAATATCTGCCGCAGCACGATCACGACGAACTCCATGGGCGTGACATCATCATTGTGGATGAAGATATGGGCTTGCCCGCCCGTATCGTCCGCCACCACCCATTCCGTGTCGGGCGTGACTTCCGGGACGACGTTCGGTGAGGAGGGATCAACGGCGCGCAAGAGCATGAGTCTATTGTACTCAAGCGGGGCGCCTACCCCCTTCAGGGGGCAAGGGGATGGGCGCGCAGAACCGCCAACACCAAACAAACCCAGCCGGCGATGAAGGCGACGCCGCCGAACGGAGTGATGGCGCCCAGCCAGCGTTGCCCGGTCAACGCCAGGAGGTACAGGCTGCCGGAGAAGATCACGACGCCGGTGACGAACAGCCAGCCGGCGAGGACGGGCAGTTGCGAGCCGGGAAAGCGCGCCACCGCCCAGGCTACAGCCAGCAGCGCCAGGGCGTGATACATCTGATAGCGTGCGCCCGTCTCGAAGTTGGCGAGCAACCGCTCGTCGAGGCGCTCGCGCAGCGCATGAGCGCCGAATGCGCCCAGCGCCACGGCAATGCCGGCCAACGCACTCCCCAGGCCAAAGAACGTTTTGTCCATGATCACTCCCAGCTCAGGCTACCAATGATCTAGATCTGCCTGGTCTTGGAGACCCGGCAGGTCTGACCCTAAACCGGTGGTCTGGCGCAGGCAATGCCTGCGCCAGACCCGAGCTCTAAATCGCCGGCTCGACGACCGGGCCTTGCGGCGTGTCCTTGATCTGCCAGCCGAGGGCGGCCAGTTCCCCGCGGATGGCGTCGGCCCTGGGCCAGTCTTTGGCGGCACGCGCCGCCTGGCGCTCGGCAACGAGGGCAAGCACGGCCTCTGACGGGTTGGCCGACCTGCCCAGCGCTTGCCGGCTCTCATGCACGGCCTCCCACGCTTCCTGCAGAATATCGGCGTTGCGCAACGGCGGGCGGTAATCGCCCAGCTCGGTGAGCGCCAGCCGCTCTTTGGCCGCCCAGCGCCGCTCGTCTCCGTTGCGCAGGACGGTGATCGTGCCCAGGCCCATCACCTCGCACTCGCCCGCTGCAAAGTCCATCACCAGCGCGGTATGTTCGTCAATGCCCACCAGCGTATGGCCTCCCGGCAACTGTCGCAACAACTCGGCAAAGCGGGCCTGCCCAATGAAGCAGCGGCTGGTGTCGAGCTCGGCGCCGCCCTCGGTGTTGTTCCAGTGGGGGACAAGGATCAGGTTGAGGCCGAAGGGGATGAAAAAATTGAGGCCGGCCTGCCAGTAGGGATCGTCGCCCACCTTGTAGATCTCGTAAACAGGGATGGTGTAGGCGCTGACGGCCAGCGTGGCGGCGCTGGCGAACACAACCGTCGTGCCGAAGCGGTGCGCGGCCTCCAGCGTGTGCCAGGTGACGCTGCCTTTGAGCTGACGCACGGCATAGGTCGGGCTGCCCGCGCCCATGAAGACCAGGCTGGCGGCGCAAAGGGGCGCGGCGATCCTGGAGTCATCCGGGCTGAAGGCCGTGCCGCGTTTACGCGCCGGGACTACCGTCACCTCAGGCTTGTCGTTCTGAAATTTTTCGCGCAGGAAGTCGGCCACCCGGCCGGCCACCTGGGCCGAGTTCAACTCGAAGCCGGCGGGCGTCTCCAGCACGGCCAGCCGCAGCGGGCGCTCCAGACGCGGCGCGAGCGCTTGCAGGATGCGGCTGCCGCTGGCCGAGGTCTCGCCCGATCCGAACAGGACGACCAGGCCGGGAGGATGATCGGCGATGTGTGTCATCCCGTGTACCCCTGCCCTTCAATGCGCGTTCCTACAGTGACACTGACTGCTCCGCCGGGGGCAAGCTTCTTCTGCGGCTCCGGCGTCTGGGCTACGACCCGGCCCACCTCTTCGTCGCGCTCACAGTCCTGCTCCACCACTTCGCCGAGCGTCAGCTTCTCGTCTGCCAGGCGCCTTTCGGCCTCGGCCAGCGTCAACCCCAGCAGATCGGGCACGTCGCGTTGCTCACTCGGTTCGATGCGGAAGAGACGCGAGACCTGCGCGTCGAGCCAGATGAATACCTCGCGCGCGCCGTAGCCGGAGAGGATGCCAACGACGAGCGTGGACAGCGTCTGCCGCAGGTTGAGTTCGTCGGGCCGCTCGGCGACCAGGTCGCCCCCCAGCACGGCCACGCCGCTGCGCACCAGCGCAAACACAATCAGCGCCAGCGCGGTGCCCAGCCAGGGCCAGGCGATGTACTTCCAGATGTAACGCCGCTCGAAGACGGCCCATTCACCGTGCCAGGTGAGCAGACTGCGGATGCCGTTGACGGTTCCGCCCAGCCCGCCGCCCATGAAGGCGTAAGCCAGCAACACGAAGATCGGCCGGCTGAGGCGTTCGAGGTCTGCCGAAGTGTTGTATCCCAGCCAGCGCACCAGCGTGAAGCGGCCGATCCAGATATCGAACAAGGCCCAGAAAAAGAAGGCCATCATGCCAAGCAGGTAAGCCATGCTGAACAGCGCGGCCAGGCGGTCGGCGCGGCTCTCGCGCTCCACGGCCATCAGCCGGCCGGTGCGCGGATCGCGCATGTACATTTCGGGTTTCGTTTCCATCAACGATCTCCATTCAGTCTCGAATGGGTATGGTAACGCGGCGCGCGGCAGACGGCAAACGCTCCTTCTTCCTCAGGGTCTGGCGAAGGCAATGCCTTCGCCAGACCCTCGGTTTAGAGTTGGGCTCTTATTTCAAGAACCCGGTCACGGCGTCCACGAATGGCACAGGACTCTCTTCTTGCGGAAGATGGCCGCAGCTGGGCAAGGCGGCGTACTGCGCGTTGGGCTACTTGCGCGCCAGTCGCTCGCTCTGCGCGGCGGCAGGCTGCAAACCTTCCAGCGGCGGCACAGGGACGAGGAACGGGCCAAAGATCAGCAGGGCCGGGACGATGCCGAGCGCCATCAACGTATTGCGGAGTTTGGGGGACATGGCCTAATCATATCGCGCGTGAGAACGAGTCGTGAGTCGAAGCGGCAGGTGTCCGATTTCCATCCTCACGGTAGAATTCCAACCGTATGCTCTCAGTGGACACAGCCCGCGCGCTCAAAGCTGCCGGACTGGAGTGGCACCCGGCGTTGCACGACTTCTTTGCCATCCCCGAACACGGGCTGGATGACCGGATTTTTGTCATCGCCGACCTGCCGGCCAACCTGGCGCTGTTCCAGGGACAGCAGGTTTTCACCTTCGAGGGCGCGGCGGAGTGGGCGATGGATTACATCGTCACCACCGAGGCCGTCTGGTTGCCGACGGAGAGCCAACTGCGGCAGGCGCTCGAGGCGCGCATGCCGGAGTCCCGCCTCCTGCTGTCCATCTCGCCCGACGGTTACGAGTGCTCCATCGTCTTCCGGCCCGAGGCGGCGGCCAGCTTCCGCGCCACCTCCGCCGAGGAGGCCTACGCGCAGGCGCTGTTGTTTTTGTTGCGCCGCCAAGCGCCAACGCCGACATAACCTGGCTGGCCGCTGCTTTGACGGAGCCGTTGAGTATAATCCACGCACATGCTCCCCGAACGCATCGGCCGTTACAAAATCAAGGGCGAGCTGGGCCGCGGCGGGATGGCGACGGTCTTTCACGGCTTCGACACGCGCTTCAAGCGTGAGGTTGCCATCAAGGTCCTACCGCGCGAGTTCCTGCACGACCCGGCCTTCCGCGCCCGCTTCGAGCGCGAGGCGCAGACCATCGCCTCCCTCGAGCATCCGGCCATCGTGCCGGTGTACGACTTTGGCGAAGAGGACGGCCAGCCGCACATCGTCATGCGGCTGATGACGGGCGGCACGCTCACCGAGCGCCTGCAGCACGGCCCGCTCGCTTTGCCCGAAGCGGCGCGCATCATCAACGCCCTGGCGCCCGCGCTGGACGAGGCGCACGCACGCGGCATCATTCACCGCGATCTCAAGCCGGGCAACATCCTCTTCGACCAGCGCGGCGACCCCTACATCTCCGACTTTGGCATCGCCAAGTTGAGCGACAACAGCGCGGCCTTCACCGGCAGCGGCGTCTTGGGCACGCCGGCCTACATGAGTCCCGAACAGGCGCGCGGCGAGCGCGACGTGGACGGGCGCAGCGACGTGTATGCGCTTGGCGCGATCCTCTTCCAACTACTCACCGGCCAGCCGCCGTATGAGGCCGATACGCCGATGGGCGTGGTCGTCAAGCACCTGACGGAACCTGCGCCCAACATCCTCGAAGTCAACCCGGCCTTGCCGCTGGCCACCGACCGATTGATCAGCAAAGCGCTGGCGAAGGATAAGCGCGCACGCTTCCGCACTGCCGGCGACATGGCCACACTGCTGACGACGATCGCGCGCGGCGAGGCCGGCGCCCTGGAACCGCCGGCCGGCGAGGTCGGCGCGCCATCCGCCCCTTCGCCGACAGCGGGCCGGATGACGAGCAGCATCGGCGCCCGACCTGATTCGATCGCAGCCGCGCCCGCCTCCACGAGGGAAGCCTCCACACCGCAGCCGTCGGTAGCGTCGTCGAGCGCATCCATCGGCGTCGCGAGCAATCCGCCGCACAACGCGCCGCTGACGGCGCCTACACCCGCGCCTGCGACTCAAGCCACGCCGCCGCAAACATTCTCCGGCACACTGGCGCAGCCAGCCAGCCTGCCGGTCTGGGCGTGGATCGTCGCCACCGCCGCAATTGTGTTGGTGACGGGCCTGGCCATGCTATTCGTCTTCAACCTGATCTTCAACGCCCCGCCCGCTGCTGCGCCGACCGCGACCCCGCCCGAGGCAACGGCCACGCCGAACCCTTCGCCCACTGCACCGACGGTCGCAACCGCCGCCCCCGCGCCAACCCCCACGACCGGCGCGGGGCTATATCCCACCCTCCCGCCGGCCTCCGGCCCGACCGTGACACCGCTGTCGCAAGACGCGCCGCTCTCCATTATCATCGGCGCAGTCGTCGTGAATAACGACCGTTACGTGGTGGAGTATCACGTCGAGGGCTTCGACCCCTCGCCCACCGGCACGCACATGCATTTCTTCTTCGACACCGTCGCCCCCGACCAGGCCGGCGCGGGCGGCCTGGGCCCCTACGAAGTGTACGCCGGGCCGAACCCCTTCACCCGTTACAAAGTAAGCGACCGGCCGCCCGGCGCGACCCGCATCTGCGCGCTGGTCGCCAACCCCGATCACACCATCCGGCTTGGCAGCGGCAACTGCGTGGCGTTGCCCTGAGACTCGGCGCACGTGATCAGGGCCATGTCCGCTTCGGCCCCACAACCCCTGACCCTCGCCCTTGGCGGGGGCGGCGTCAAGAGCGTTGCCGGCGCCGGCGTGCTGGCCGTGCTGGAAGAGGCCGGCCTGCCTATCGGCCCCATCATCGGCGTCAGCGGCGGCGGGCTGGTGGCCCTGCTGTACGGCGCAGGCTACTCACCGCTGCACATCCGCCATATCTTCGACGACATCGAACTGGTGGATGTGTGGGAGCCGGACCCCGAACGCAAGGCGTTGTTCGGCGCCGCGCGTTTGCGCGCACGCTTTGAGCAGTATGCGGGCCAGCGCACCTTTGCCGATCTGAAGCGGCCGGTCAGCGCCATGGCGCTGGACCTGTACACCGAGCAGCCGGTGCGGTTGGACTCCGGCCCGCTGGTGGACGCCGCCCTGGCGACGATGGCCATCCCCGGCCTGTTTCGCGGTGTGGAGCGCGACGGGCGATTGCTGGTGGATGGCGGCATGGTCAGCCCGCTGCCGGTGGCCGAGGCGCGCGCCCTGGGCGGGCCGGTCGTGGCGATAGATGTGCTGTGGCACCGTTCGCCGGACGAGTTCAACCACCTCTTCGAGGGGCGCGGGCCGATGCGCTACGCCGGCCTGGTGACGCGCCAGCTCGGCCTGGGCGAGATCCTCAACCGCGGCTACCACGCCGCCGCCATCATGACGCGCAGTCTGAGCGAGTATGCGCTGCGACTCCATCCGCCCGACCTGCTGCTGCGCCCGGAGACGGGCCGCGTCGGCCTGTTCGCCTTCGATCTCGCGGGTTTTGCCTACGAGGCAGGCGTGACGTGCGCGCGCGCCGCGCTGCCGCAATTGGAAGCGCTGGTCCAGCCGCGCCGGCCCTCTGTCTGGAAACGAGTCGCCGTACAAACGAGGGAGTTTTGGAATCGCCGCGTCCGGCGGATCAAGCGATGACCTGCGTCAACGGCTGCCCAGCGGATCCCAACTCGCCGGTGTGCGGGTCGCGCGCGACGCCGGCCGCTCCCCTGCAAAAATCCGACCTTCTCTCCGTCTAAATTTCGCTCACGGCCACACGGCGCTTTTCCTGCGCAGCTTTGCGCAGGGCATCCACCACCTGCGTCGTGCGCAACCCATCGGCAAAGGTGGGAAGGTCCGGCGGCAGGCGGCCATCGGTGATGGCGACGCCCAAGCGCTCCAGGAAGACGGTGAGCGCGCCGGTCAGGCCGCTGTGGCCGCGCGTCTCCTCCAGATACTGGATCGGTGGGTAAAGCGTCTGAGCTGCCTCGGCATCTTTCCAAATGACGGAGACCTCGTCGCCGAAGCCCTCGACCAGCAATGAGCCGTCTGTTCCGTGCAGTTCCATGCCGATGCGATGCAGGGCCGTCGCGCCGCCGTAGCGAAACAGGCCGAGCACGCCGCTCTCGAAGTGGAGCGTTAGCTGGCCGGTGTCGTCGGCCAGTTGGGCAATGCCGGCAGGGATATCGCGCTGATTGAGCGTGGCCAGCGTCGCGTCCACGTCGTGGATCGGCCCGAACCACTGCATCGCAATATCCAGCGCGTGCGCCACATAGCTCGCCAGCATGCCGCCGCCCTTCTCCGCATCCCACAACCAGGCCTGGCTGAGCGCGCTGGTGCTGCTCGGCGAGCGCGTCAGCTCGTCGGAGAAATAGTCGAAGCACATCAGTTGCATCTGACCAAGCGCCTGCTGCGCCAGCGTATCGGAAATGAGGCGCACATGCGGTTTGTAGCGCAGGGCAAAAGCGGTTGCACCCACACAGCGTGCGCCTTTGAGGATGTCGTTGACGACGCGGGCGTCGCTGGTAGCGGGCATGAAGGCGATCTCACAGAGCACATGCCGCCGCCGCGCGAGCGCTGCTGCCGCCAACCCCGCATGCGTGGCGGGCGCGGTCGCGATGCTGATCAGGTCCACGTCGGAGTTGATGACCAGGCGCGGATCGGTGTACCAGTGAGGGATGTGGTGCTCGCGGGCAAACGCCTCGGCCTGATCCGCCAGCCGCGTGCAGACGGCGACGACTTCGTAGCGGGGATTTTCCTTAAAAGCCGCCACCTGCATCTGCCCACTGGGGCTCAAGCCAATAACGCCCACGCGGATTGCCATTCGTTTCTCCGTCTCGACGGTCTATTCACCGGCCAGCATCGTCATGGCCCGAAACGCTCGCAGGGCCATCACCACATCGTCAGCTACATAGTCCAGCTTTACACCGGAAAGGCGTGTCACGCCCGGCATCAGAAAGGCGCGATCCGCCTGATGCGGGAACTTGAACTCCACGCTCAGCCGCACCGGTGTTGGGACGCGATACGGGGCCGGGCCTTCGCCGCGCTTATGCCGGGCCACCGCCGCAGCAACGGCCTCGCAAATTTTCTGGCGCGCGACGGGCAGCGGCAGACACTCAGCGGCGAAGCGACCCGTGCCCTGCTTCACCACGGCCACCTCAACGCCGGTTCCCAACAAGTCCTGCGCTTCCCGGCAGGCAGCACGGTCGCCGCTCAGCGCAATCAGCGGCGTCCCATAGTGGCCGGCCACTGCCGCATTCAGCCCGATCTCGCCGACCAGGGTTTCGTTGAGCCACAGCGCCCGTACATTCTCCGACCAGGTGTGGCAGAGCACGGCCTTCTTTGCGCCGGCCATCGCATGGTAGCCGATGCAGACCAGTGCGTCGTAACCGACGCCAACATCCGAGTCAGCGTCGTCAATGCCTTGCAGCATCGAGAACGGCGACGGGCTGCCGGAGTGAAGCGCCGCGCGCGGGTCAAGGGCTTCGATTTCCAGGGAACGAGCGTGCCAGTGCGCATCGCTGACGGTAACCGCGGTCGCGCCGCCGGTGAACGCGCCGTTGATGGCGGCATTCACATCACCGACCATGAGCTTACGCCCGCGCTGCCACTCGTTCTTCCCCGGCGTCACCTGTTCCCAATCCACGATGCCGGAGACGCCCTCCATGTCGCAGGAGATGAGGAGCCTCATGCCGCCTCCGCCGCGAACTCCCGGCTCCTGCCCGGCAGACGGCCAGCCGGCGGGCGCCGGCGCAGAACGGCGGTCGTCGGGCTTGGCCCTTTGCCGCAATCCGCCCCAGCACCGATCTGGCGCTCGCGGACGGCGACACAGTAGTGGCTCATGGCCTCGCCCGCTAGCCTTCTTCCAGTTGGTGACGGTGCGCGCCAGGCGCAGGCGACGCGCAACCCCAAAGCCGACCGCATAGGGCAAGTTTAGCCCCCTGCCCTGAAAAATCAAAGGGGGCGAGGGTCTGAGTGTCGTTCCACCACAGCCCGTGCCGAGGCTGGCCGAGCGCCGTAAGTGGGCCGACGCGCCACAATGCCTGCCCGTTCAGCAGCACGCTCACCTGGGTCAGCCGACGTGCGTAGCGTCCTGCCTCGATGCCGTTGGGGTTGCCCCAGGCCGCGATGAGCATATCCGCCCAGCGCACCGCTTGCCGCAGATAATCGTCAGTCTGCGGCCCGACAGCGCGCGCCTCGGGGTGGACGTTGATGGCCGACGGCTGCGCCGTGCGGAGAGCAAACAGGTTGACGATGACCAGTGCGCCGAAGCCGCGTCGCCGCGCCCAGGCCGAGACTTTGCCCACGGTCGGATCGCTCCTCTCGGCAGTAGCCGTGGAGGGGTTCTTGAGGATGACGGCCAGGCGCGGGCCGCGCTCGGCCAGATGAAGCTCGAGCCAGTAGCGATAAAGCCGGGGCCGGGCCGGGACGCATCGTCTCGCCAGCGCGAGCACGTTACGCGAGCTCCAGCGTCGCCGCCAGGCCGAAGTGATACGAGAGAGACAGCATTGGGACGTGCGGCGCGGGTCGGTTCAAGACCACGTCACAGCGGCGCACGCGGACACTATCGTTAACGACGATATAGTCCAGCGTGCCATGCCACGGCTTGGGGAACGACTGGCGCTCGAACTCATGCAGCCGAGCGCTAGCGGTCTCAGAAGATGGAATTGAGGGTAACGAGCGTGGCGCCGGTCGTCAATTCTGATCGGCATGCTCCGCGCCGCGCAGCGTGTTCTGCAGCAGCATCGCAATCGTCATCGGGCCGACGCCGCCGGGCACAGGCGTGAGGAAGCCGGCCACCTCCCTGACCTCGTCGAAAGCCACGTCGCCGACCAGCCGCGAGCCGGATTTTTTCGTCGCATCCGCGATCTTGTTGATGCCCACGTCAATGACGTAGGCGCCGGGCTTCACCCAGTCACGTTTGACCATCTCGGCGCGGCCTACCGCAGCGATCAGGATATCGGCGCGGCGGCATACCGCAGGCAGGTCTTGCGTGCGGCTATGGCAGATGGTCACCGTGCAATCACGATGCAGCAGCAGCATGGCGACCGGCAAACCGACGATGTTGGAGCGTCCCAGCACGACGGCGTTCGCGCCTCTGAACTGAGCGCCCGCTTCTTCGAGCAGGACGATGGCGCCGGCGGGCGTGCACGGCACGAACAACGGTTCGCGGCCCTTCATCGAGAGCTTGCCGATGTTGACCGGGTGAAAGCCGTCCACATCTTTATAGATGCTGATGGCGTTGAGCACACGCTCCTCGTTCAGCCCGTCGGGCAAGGGCAGTTGCACCAGGATGCCATGGACGCGCGGGTCGGCGTTGAGTTGTGCGACGAGCGCTTCCACCTCGGCCTGCGTGGCCGTCTTGGGCAACTCATGCCCGAAAGACTCGATGCCGACCTCGGCACAGGCCTTACGCTTGTTGCGCACGTACACCTGTGAGGCCGGGTTCTCGCCGACCAGGACGGTGGCAAGGCCGGGGCGCGGTTTGCCGGCGGCGAGCCGGGCCTGCACGGCCTCGGCGACGCGGGCGCGCACTTTGGCGGCGACAGCATTTCCATCAATCAATTGAGCGGTCATACAAGAAGGGGGACAGGGGCCTAGGGACAAGTGAATGCGCACCTGTCACCTGTCGTCTGTCACCCGCTAAGGTTGCCAGGCTGGGTGGTAATCCGGCGCAGGGTCGGTGGTCAGTGGAACGGCCTCGCCGCCGGCGGCGGGCAGCCGGTAGATGTCGCGTTCGCTAAATTCGAGCCAGGCTTCGTAGACCAGCCACTGGCTATCCGGTGACCAGGCCGGTTCATCGTTGAGGCCTTCGGTGCGCACGGCGCGGACGCCGAAGCCCAATCCATCCCAGGGCACAGTGAACAAGTTGTTCTGGAAGACAAAGACGACGAGGCGGCCATCCGGCGACCAGGCCGGCGAATCGGCGTCCAGGTCGCGCGTCACCTGGCGCGGGTTACGCCCGTCCTCGAAGGTGCCATCCTTGTTCATCCAGTAGAGCGTCGGGCGGCCGGCGCGCGTGGTGTTGAGGAACAGGATGCGCGCGCCGTCCGGCGACCAGGTGGGGTGACGGTCGAAGGCAACCGGCGAGCTGAGGCGTTGCGGGTTGCTGCCGTCCGCAGCCGCGACGTACACCTGTGGCCGGTTGTTTTGCAAGACGGTGAAGGTCAGGCCGGACGGCGACCAATCCGGGTCGAAGACCCCGTCCGCCAGGGACACCAGTTGTTTCACGTCGCTGCCGTCGGCATTCATAACGTAGAGGGCTGCGCCGGGATAAGTCTCCGCCCGGCGCGCGCAGGGGCTGATGAAAACCAGTTGCTTGCCGTCCGGCGACCAGGCCGGCTGGCAAGCGCCATCCGGCAAGTTCGTCAGAGCCGTCTGGTTTGTACCATCCACGTTCATCAAGAAGATTTGCGGCTTGCCGGTCCGTTCGCTGACGAAGGCAATGCGTCCGCTCATGCCGCCGCCGAGGGGCGTCGCCCGAGGCGTCGCCGTCGCAGAGGGCGTGACCGTCGCGGTCGGCGTTGGTGAGTTGAGGGGCGTGGGCGTGGCAGAAGGCGTGATCAGCGCCGCCGCCTGTAGAGCGGTGGCGGTCGCCCAGACCGGGGCCAGCGTGGGCGATCCGGGCGGCGTAGGCGTCTGGCGAGCGCCCAGCCCGCCCATCACCCAGATTGCGGCGAACACGGCCACCAGTCCCAGCGCCAACAAACCCAGCGCCAGCCACATCAACCAGGCGCGGTTGGATAGTGGTTCTTCGATCTCATCTTCATCGCCTGCTCTGACGCTCTCTGGAAGGGGCAGCGCTTCGGCAAACTCAACGGCCGTCTCGAATCGGTCTTCCGGGTTCAGGCTGAGCGCCCGCTCAACGGCCTGCGCCAGGCGCGCCGAAATTTCCGGTTGCCGTCGCTGCACCGGGGTCAGCACTGCGTGCCCTTCGCTCCGCTCGCGGCCCGGCTCGGGGGGGTGGCCGGTCAACGCCGTGTAGAGCGTCGCGCCAAACAGGTAAATGTCGGCGCGCGGGTCCTCGAAGTCGTCGGGCGGCTCGGCGCGACCCAGGCCGTAATCCACCAACAGCACGCGACCGTCGGGCGCGAAACGGATGTTGGCCGGCTTGGCGTCGGCGTGAATCAGGGGCGGCACCTGACTGTGCAGGTAGTGGAGCGCGTCCAGCACGCGGGGCGCCCAATGCAGCACCTCGGCTTCGGAGAAAACGCCCTCACGCTCCAGAACCCTTTCGATGTTGTCGCCCGGGACGAAGTCCATCACCAGATACAGACCATGGCCGGGGATGACGAAATAGTCTCGGTAACGCGGCAGATTAGGATGGCGCAACGGCAGAAGCAGATCGGCCTGGCGGCGGAACTCGCGCTCCATGGCCGGGGTTGGTTCGGCAACCACCTTCAGCGCCACGTCAAGGCCCTCACTCTCATCGAAGGCACGATAGACCACGCTCGAGGCGCCGGCGCCAATCTCACCCATAATGCGATAGCGGCCACGCACCAGGGTATTCGGCAACAGCCGGGCTGATGTCGGCCGACGGCGCGTGGGTGGTTTGTATTCGGCCCGCCCAGGCGGCGTGACGCGAACCTCAGGCTCGGACGAGGCTGGCGGCGGAGGGGTTGGGGCATGGCGTGTGCCATCCCCGGCGCCCTCCGGCCTTTCAACCCGGTCTGACAGCCCTGGCGTAGGCTCGATTGAGGCAGGTTCCACAGGCAGCGCGACCGTTTCCTCCGGCCCAGGTGCAACGGGCGATGGAGCTGTTTCAGAAGCCGCACGGGCAGGTTCAGCTTCGGCCTCGACAGGGAAAGCCTGAGCCGGGGCCTGCGCCAGCGGCTCAGGCTCATCGCGCATCTCTGCCGCTGTATCCGGCTCGGGTCTGACGGATTCGGTGACAACCGGAACGGGCGCAACCTTGCTTTCGACCGGAGCCGATTCAACCGGCGTTTCGGTAACCGTCCCCGGTTCAGGCGCGACGATTTGGGTGTCAGCCGGAGCGGGTTCGCCCTCCGCCTCGGCCGGGGCCGGCTCGGCGGGCGTCGCGACGGCTGCAACCGGCTCGGATTCGGCAACCGGTTCAGCCTCCGGCGAGGACATATCAACGGACGCTTCCACAGCCGAGTCCGATTCGGTCACAATGGGTGGCGAGGTCTTGTCCACCAGCCAGGCAGGCAACGCGGGGGAAAGCTGGGGCGGCTCGGGCGGCGTCTCCGTCCGTTCAGGCAAAGGCGCTGCATCGAGCTCGGCCAGGCGGCGGCGCGCCTCGAGATTGTTTGGGTTGATTTCGAGCACGCGCTGCAGGCAGTCGCGCTGGATGGTCGGGTCGAGGACGGCATAGCTGAAGAGCATCCAGGTGCGTTCGGAACGGGGATGGCTTTGCAGCAAGGGCTTGAGGATTTTCCGAGCCGCGCGACGCTTGCCGGCTTGAATCAGCCGATAGGCTTCGATCAAGTCATTGGTCGAGAGGGGCGAGAGGCTCATACCATGGCTCGATCCGATTTTAGCACGGGCCTCGGGCGGCGCCTGCGGGATAAAAAAGAGACGAGCCAGCCAGTGGCTCGTCTCTGAGTCGTCGGGGGCCTACCGAACTTAGTCGCGGCGCTCGCTGCGCGAGCCGCCAGACCGGGCGCCGTCGCGCGGGGTCATCGGGCGCGCTTCGGACACCGAGATGGGGCGGCCCAGGAGCATCTGCCCATTCAGGCGCGCGATCGCCTGCTGGGCCAGCTCCTCCGTGGCCATTTCGACAAACCCAAAGCCCTTGGAACGGCCCGAGTCGCGCTCGAGGATCACCGTGGCGGAGGTCACTTCGCCTATCTGGGCGAAGGCCTCGCGCAGGGATTCATCCCGCACGGCGTAGGCCAGGTTGCCGACATACAAACGCTTGCTCATGCTGTGTTCTCCTTCAGAACATAGAAGATGAAACGCCCGTGCAAAAGGCTGGCACGGACGTTCACTGAACACGGAACTGACGCGCAAGCAAGCTTTTGCGAACCAGGCTAACCGCGCACAGTTTATCACAAATTTTGGTGCAGGGGAGAGCGAGCGGCGCGCGCCGCAGCCGTGCTAGAATTACGCTTCCTATCCCGCAATTTCGAGTTTCCAGGAGATAACGAGATGTCGCTGCGCAGCACAACGGCCACCTACGGTCGCGTCGCCCAGGCCCTGCACTGGATCACGTTCCCGCTCATCCTGCCGCTGGCCCCCATAGGGCTGACGATGGTGGGAATGGCCGAGGGCCCGACCAAGACCAGTCTGTACCAGGGGCGGTTTGCCGATTTGTGTGTAATTTCGTAGGCGCGGCTCTCAGACCCGCGCCTACAGGCCGAATTACACAATTTTCGGCATACGGCCGTACCAGGCGCACGTCGTGTTGGGCCTGACGGTTGCGTTGTTGACGATAGTCCGCGTTATCTGGCGCTTCACAGAGCCGACGCCTGCCGCCCCGCCGGGGATCACGGGCGCGCATCGCTGGCTCTACCGGGGCGTTCACCTGCTATTCTACGTCGTCCTGTTGGGCCTGGGCCTCAGCGGCTTAGGCATCCTCGGCCTGAGCGGCCTGACGCCGTTCAACGTCACGCCGGAGGCCATCAACCGCGATGCGCCGCCCATCGTTGGCCACTTCGTAATGTCCCGCATTTTCCTGGCGCTCCTCATCCTTCACCTCGGCGGCGTGTTCCGCTACCAGTTTCTCGAAGGCAACGTCTTTGCCCGCATAGGCCTGGGTTGGTTGAAGATCGGACGACAGAGCAACTGAAGGTAACGCAGCATGGCCTGGACTCTGATTGGTCACGAGTGGGCGGTCGCCTTGCTCCAACACGACCTGGCGCGGGATCGGCTGCGGCACGCTTACCTGTTCGTTGGCCCGGAGGGCGTGGGGAAACGCACGCTGGCAGCGGAGCTGGCGCGAGCGCTGCTATGCGGAGGCGCCGAGCCGCCGTGCGATCAATGCCGCCACTGCCTGCTAGCCGCCAAAGCCGCCCACCCCGACCTGTTGACGATCACGCCCGTCATCAGCGGCAAGCGGGTGCGCGCCGAGAAGATCAGGATCGAGCCGGTGCGCCAGTTGATCTATGACCTGTCGTTGAAGCCGGTAGAAGCGAAGCGGCGCGTGGCCCACCTGCTCGATTTTGACGCAGCCAACGCCGAGGCGATGAACGCGCTGCTCAAGACGCTGGAAGAGCCGCCCGGCGGCGTCACGGTTTTGCTCACAGCGGAAAGCACCGACGCGCTTCTGCCGACCATCGTATCGCGCTGCGAGGTGATTGCGCTGCGGCCCCTGCCACTGGCCGTTGTGCGCGAGGCCCTGATCACGCGCTGGCTTATTCCCCGGGAACAGGCGGATTTGCTGGCTCATCTCAGCGGCGGGCGGCTCGGGTGGGCCGTGCGGCTGGCGCAGGATGCGGAAGCGCTGGCCGAACGCCGCCAGAAGCTGGACGAGGTACAGCAGTTGTTAGGCGCGCCGCGCCTCGTCCGTTTTCAATATGTCGAAAAGCTCACGCGCGGAGCCAGCCTGGATCGGCTGCAGGCTACGCTGGAATTGTGGCAGAGTTTCTGGCGCGATGTTTTGCTGGCAGGCGCACAGGCCGCTGCCCCCCTCACCAACCTCGACCGCCAGGCCGCCATCCGACAACTGGCCGGCCGGCTTCCCCCGGACGCGGCGCGCCGGGCCCTGCACGCCATCCGCCGCACCCGCGATTTGCTGGCCCGCAACGTCAACGCCCGGCTGGCGCTAGAGAATCTCCTGCTCGATTGGCCGAGATTGTAGTGCAGCGGTACGTCGCAAGCTGAAGGTCGTTCGGGGAAGCCCGAGCGGGCCGTCGAGGGAGGACCTCAGCGACGCAGCAATTGCTGCAGGGCGCTGCGCTTAACCGGTTGAGTGGCCGCAGCATCCGTGGCGGCATCCACCGCGACGGACTTGGGCTCGGGGGCCAGAGGCAGCCAGACGGAGAAAGTTGTGCCTTTGTCCGGCCCATCAGACGCGGCCTCGAGACGCCCGCCGTGCATCTGCACAATGCGCTGCGCGATGGAGAGGCCCAGGCCCGCCCCACCCTGCGCGCGGGAGCGCGCCTTATCCACGCGATAAAACCGGTCGAAGATGCGCGGCAACTCTTCCGCGGACAGGCCGATGCCGGTGTCGCGCACTGTCAGGCGCGCCCACTGCTGAACGTGCGACAGCCCCAGCGTCACGTGGCCGCCCGGCGGCGTGTACTTGATGGCATTGGTCACCAGGTTGAGGATGACCTGCTTCAAACGGTCACGGTCACCGATGACGCGCGCCTGATCAATTTCGGCGACGGTCACCTGTACCGCGCCGGCGATGACCTGCACCTCGCGGCACACCTCCAGCAGCAACCCATCCAGGTCAACGGGCTTGCGTTCCAGCGGCAGGTTGCCGGAGTCGGCCTGTGCCAGCACCAGCAGATCGCCGACCAGCCGCGTCATCCGCTCGGTCTCCGAACGAATATCCCGCAGCGACTCCGGATCGGCCCCGCCCATCCGTTGCAGTAAATCCACGTTGCCGCGAATGGCAGTGAGCGGGGTGCGCAGCTCATGCGAAACATCGGCCAGGAAGCGGCGCTGTGCATTAAACAGCCGCTCCAGGCGCTCCAGCGACTCGTTGAAGGCGACAGAGAACCGCCCGACCTCGTCGTTGGGGTCTTCGATGGGAATGCGCCGCGAGAGGTCGTCGGCGCGCGTGATCTGCAGGGCCGTTTGCGTGATGACGTCGAGCGGCTTGAGCGCGCGGCTGGCCGAGAGCCAGCCGATGAGGGCGGCCAGCATCACCGAGAGCACCCCGCCGCCCACCAGCACGATCAGCAGCGCCGAACTGGTGGCCTCCACCGTGCGCAAGGAGGCGGCGGTCTGCAAATAGCCGAAGACCTCGCCATTGGCGCGGATGAGGTAGGTATGTACCCGCAGGTAATCATTCCCCCAGCGGACGTTGCGCCGACCGGGTTTTTTCTCGGCCAGCCCGACCGGGTCCAGGGGAGCTTTGCGCTGCTGCAGGTTGGCGGTTTGAGTCGCAAGCGTCCCATCCAGCCGCCAGACCTGCGCCGACACGTTGAGCGCGCCCAAGGGTTCGTCGGGCAAGGGGATGATGACGATCGGTTGATCGAGCACCCGCGTCAGGTTGGCCGAGGCTGTGATCTCGTTGGCGGCATCTTCCAGGCTTTGATCAATCTGATTGGTCAGGCTGAATACGAGGATGCCGTATACCAACAGGCTAAACAAGCCGAGGATGACCGCGAGGACTGCGGAATACCAGAGGGTCAGACGTAAGCGCAGGCTCACAGGGGATAAGTCGCGCACCAGCCTAGATCGCGCGACTCCGGAATCAGCCACGTCGCCAGCATGACCGCAGAACTTCAGGCCAGGCTGAACTCAGTGTAAGCACTGGATAAGAAGCCGACACCGACGGCGTTACTCCTCACGCAGCACGTAGCCGACGCCGCGCACAGTGTGGATCAGGCGCGGCTCACCGTTGGCCTCGGTCTTTTGGCGCAGGTAACGCACGTACACTTCGATGATGTTGCTCTCGCCGCCGAAATCATAACCCCAAACCCGGTCGTAGATGACCTCGCGCGTGAGTACCTGGCGCGGGTGGCGCATGAACAGCTCGAGCAGCTCATACTCTTTGGCGGTCAACTCAATGGCGCGGTCGTTGCGGAACGCCTGGTGCGTGCCGGTGTCCAGCGCCAGGTCGCCGAAGCGCATCACCTCAGGCTGGGCCGGCGCTGCACGGCGGAGCAGCGCCCGGATGCGGGCCAGCAATTCGTCGAAGGCGAAGGGCTTGACCAGATAGTCATCGGCGCCGGCGTCCAATCCTTGCACACGGTCGCTGACCGAGTCCTTGGCCGTCAGCATTAGCACCGGCATCTGGCCAGCGGAACGCAAGCGACGGCAGACCTCCAAACCGTCCATGCCCGGCAACATCCAGTCGAGGATGACCAGATCGGGCGGGTTCTCACGCGCCAGCGCCAGGCCGCTCGGTCCGTCAGCCGCCAGATCCACACGGTAATTCTCGAACGTCAAGCCGCGCTGCAAGAACTGTCGGATGCGTTCTTCATCTTCGATGACGAGGATACGAGTTGTCGTGCTCATAGCCCGAATCATACCCCAAGTCTGCGGGGGCCTCCGGCGAGGCCGCCGCAGCGACGACGCCGGACGACAGGCCCCTGGCCGAAGGCCTGTCGTCCGGTTAAGTTGAGCCAGCCGGGCGAGCTAGACCAGTTCGACGGTCGCGCCGACTTCGGTCAGCTTCTTCTTGGCGTCCTCGGCGGCTTCTTTGCCCACGGACTCCAACACCTTGGCGTTGGGGGTCTCGGCCATTTCCTTGGCCTCCTTGAGGCCGAGGTTGGTGAGCTGACGGATGACCTTGATGACGTCAATCTTCTTATCGCCCACCGCCTTGAGCACGACGGTGAACTCCGTCTTCTCCTCGGCGGGGGCGGCGGCTGCTGCCGGCGCGCCAGCGCCCATGGCCGGCATCGCCGCCATCGCCACCGGGGCCGCCGCCGAGACGCCCCACTTTTCTTCCAGCAGTTTGGTCAACTGAGCCGCTTCGAGCACGGTCAGCGCGCTCAGCTCGTCAACCAGTTTGTTCAGATCAGCCATTGTCGTAATCTCCTCGATAATAAATAAGCGTGACGTTTATTGCCGATTCGCGATTGCGGGGTTCTGATCGAATCACTTCAGAACTCGACGATCACAAATCGAGCCTCCTAAGCGGCTGCTTCCGCGCCGCTTGTTTGAGCGTCCTTATCGGCATAAGCCTTGACGACGTTGACGACTTGTCGAACGCCGCCGGCCATGACGCCGGCCAGGCGCGAGGCCGGGGCCGAGATCAGGCCGAGCAGTTGTGCGCGCAGGACGGGCAGCGGCGGCAAGTCAGCCAACGCCTCCACCTCTCGCGTGCTCAGCACGGTTGGGCCGAGCAGGGCGCCCTTGATTTTGACGAAATCCGTTTCCCGGGCGGCGGTCGTCAACGTTTTCGCCACCGCCGATGGATCGCTAAAAGCGAAGGCCACTGCCGTCGTCGCCGTGAACAGGTTGTCCGGCGCCGGTTGGCCGGCCTGTTTTAGCGCCAGCCGGGCCAGCGTGTTCTTGACCACGTGCAGTTCGCCCTGAGCCTCGCGGATTTTGTGCCGCAGCGGGTCCATGCCTTTCATGGTCAGGCCGCGGTACTCAAACAGGATCAAGCCCTGGCTTTTCCGGATGAGTTCCTCATAGGTCGTGAGCAACTCTTCCTTACGTTTTCTTGTGATGGCCAATGTGCAGTCACCTCCTTTCGTGACCGGTCTGCAAGTTCAACAAAAAAGTCTTTACTCCGCCAAAGCGAAGTAAAGACTTTGTCACGCGCAACAAGGCGCGGGGCACGAGCGTCATCGGCGAGCGACGTGCTCTGCGACCTGACCAGTCTTCACCTCGGCGGGGCTTATGCGGCCACTCGTTGAGAGCAGTCGCTGCCAGCTATCTTTGGCGAAGGAGCCCGTTGTTCGAGCGGGCGAGATTGTACCGCGTTAAGCGGCGCTTGACGAGGCCGCGACCGGGTCCACTTTGATGCCGGGGCCCATCGTCGCGGCGAGCACGATCTTGCGCAGGTAGACGCCTTTGGCCGAGGCCGGCCTGGCCTTGATCACGGCCTGGATCAGCGCTGCGAAGTTCTCGTACAACTGCTGCTCGCTGAAGCTGATCTTGCCGATGGGCACGTGCAGGTTGCCGGTCTTGTCCACGCGGAACTCGACGCGCCCGGCCTTGGACTCCTTGATGACGCGCGGCAGGTCTTGGGCCGGCACGACGGTGCCCGTCTTAGGGTTGGGCATCAGCCCGCGCGGGCCGAGAATGCGGCCCAGCCGGCCCACCTTGCCCATCATCTCGGGCGTGGCGACCGCCACGTCGAACTCGGCCCAGCCTTCCTGGATTTTCTTGATCAGCTCATCGTCGGCCACATAATCGGCGCCCGAGTCTTTGGCGAGGCGCGCGCCCTCGCCCTCGGCGAAGACCAGCACGCGCACGGTCTTGCCCAGGCCATGCGGCAGAACCACCACGTCGCGCACGTTCTGGTCGGCGTATTTCGGATCCACGCCCAGGCGAATGTGCGCTTCGAGCGTGCCGTTGAATTTGGTGTACGACGTGGCGCGAGCGAGCGCGACGGCCTCCTTGGGGCTGTAGCTCTTGGTCGCATCCACCTTGGCCGCTTGCTCGCGGTATTTCTTTCCGGGTTTACGCATGTGAGTTCTCCTGGTGGTTCAAACGGGTGACGCCTCGGCCACCCTCCCACATAATCGAGAGCGGAGACGAGAGAGCAATCTCCACTCCTCTCCTCCAGTTAGCCTTCCACCACAATGCCCATGTTGCGGGCGGTGCCCTCGATCTGTTTCATCGCGCCCTCCAGGTCAATGGCGTTGAGATCCTTCATCTTGATCTCGGCGATTTCCTTGATCTGGGCGCGGCTGACCTTGCCGACCTTGTTGCGGTTGGGCTGGCTGGAGCCTTTTTCGATCTTGGCTGCCTTGCGCAGCAAGAAAGCGGTGGGCGGGGTCTTGAGGACGAAGGTGAACGACCCGTCGGTGTAGACGGTGATCTCTGCCGGGATCTGCTCGCCCACGCGGTTACTGGTGCGGGCGTTGTATTCCTTGCAGAAGGCCATAATGTTGATACCGTAGCCGCCCAACGCCGGGCCGACCGGCGGGGCGGGGCTGGCCTTGCCCGCCTCCAGATTCAGTTTGACGACGCCTTTGAGTTTCTTTGCCATCGTGTTCTCCTCGTGGTGTTAGCGGGCGCACTCTGCCGCACGCCCTCCCACACTCATACTTTCTCGACTTGCAGGAAGTCCAGCTCCACCGGCGTCTCGCGCCCGAAGAACGAGACCATGACGCGCACCTTGGTACGATCCATATCAATCTCAGACACCAGGCCGATGAAGTCGTTGAACGGTCCGTCAATGATGCGCACTTTCTGGCCGGGCTTATAGGTCACCTTGACCTTGGGCGCTTCGGCCTCCATGCGCTTGATGATCTGCCCGACTTCCTCGGGCCGCAGCGGCGTGGGCGTGTTGCCCATGCCGACGAAGCCGGTAACGCCCGGCGTATTGCGCACCACGTACCACGAATCCTCGCTCATCACCATCTGCACCAGGATATATCCCGGGAAGACGCGGCGCTCGACGGTGCGGCGTTTGCCATCCTTGACCTCGATCTCTTCTTCGGTCGGCACGATCACGTCGAAGATCTTGCCTTTCATGCCCATCGAGGCGATGCGCTGCTCAAGATTGTGCCGGACCTTGTTCTCCTGGCCGGAGTAGCAATGGACGACGTACCATTGCGGGCCTTCTTCACCGGCGGCTGCCGCGGCAACCGCCCCTTCGGGGCGAGGGGGCGCCGGGGCCTCGACTTCGGCCTCAGGCTCAGCCTCGGCTGCCGGCGGAGTCGCACCGGCGCTGTCCGCTTCCGGCTCGCCCTCGCTCGAAACAGGCGTTTCTTCCGCCTCGGGTTCAGCCTGCGCTTGTTCGGTGATGGCGCGCTCGACCTGGGCAAACAGGTCGCTGAAGGGCGTGGCTGAAGGCGCGGGCGTCGCTGCCTCTTCAGGCCCGGAGTGAGCGGCCGTTTCCGGCGCGGGGCTCTCGTTTTCGTGGACGCTTTCGTCCTGAAGGTCGTTCTGATCGTTCATGCAGCTCGCACGAGCAAACACTCAGCGCGGAACAAGGCTGAGCAACAGCTTGAAGCTTTCTGAAAACAGCCAGTCGAAAAAACCCAGAAAGATCGAGCCCGCTACAATCACCGCCAAGACGATGACCGTCAGGTTGCGCGCCTCCGGCCACGTCGGCCAGACGACTTTGCGCAGCTCGCCCACCGTCTCGCGGTAAAAGCGAACGATGAAGTTCGGCTCTTTGACTGCCGGTTGCGCTTTCGACATACCCGTTTATCCTTCCAGACAGTCAAGACACCGCCAGCGATCAGCGGTGTCTCGGGCGTTCAGCAGGCCAGGAGGGACTCGAACCCCCAGCCCCCGCTTTTGGAGAGCGGTGCTCTGCCAATTGAGCTACTGGCCTGGGTTGGGATGGAGCGTACTCCGATCCTCCGCGCTCATTTCGCTTCGCGATGCAGCGTATGCTTACGGCAACGCGGACAAAACTTCTTCAGCTCCAGCCGGTTTGGATCGTTCCGGCGGTTCTTCTCGGAAGTGTAGTTGCGCTCCTTACACTCGGTGCACGCAAACGTAATGACCGGTCGAATGTCCTTCTTTGCCATATTAGTCGTGCACCGTGGTGATGACGCCGGCGCCGACGGTCAAGCCGCCTTCACGGATGGCGAAGCGGCTGCCCGCCTCCAGCGCCACCGGCGTGATCAACTCCACGCTCATGTTCACGTTGTCCCCC
>JBBIQY010000054.1:0-27498 GCA_037442085.1 Anaerolineae bacterium | reverse complement strand
GAGACTCTGATTGAAATCAGTGTTTTCAGTGCGTTGGTGGTTCAATGGCCCTCACGCTGAACAAGCGCATTTTTTCGCGATATGATTGGGGCATGATCTCCCGACGAAGTTTTCTGAAATGGACGGGAGCCGCTCTGGCCGCAGCCGTGCTGCCCCGCTCGATTGCGGCGGAGGCCCAGGCTGTCCTGCCGCAGGGGCCGGAGGTCTGGCTGGGCCGCGTCGCCTGGCCGTGGGGCATCAAGATTCACGCGCGGCCCCGGCCGGAGGGCCGCGCCCTCCGCACCCTCATGCCCGAAGACCTGGTGGTGCTGCGGCGCGAGGTGGTGGGCTACGGCTTCATGCCGCACAATCACCTCTGGTACGAAACCGACGACGGCTATGTGTACGCGCCGCACGTCGTGCCCTCGCGCAACTGGCCGCAGGCCTCGCTCACGGCGGTGCCGCCCGAGGGCGTGTGGGGCGAAGTGTATGTGCCGTACGTGGATGGACGCGCTCTGCCCGCGCCGGATGCGAAGGTGGTCTACCGGATGTACTTCGGCGCGATCTACCGCATCACGCAATCGGTGCGCGCGCCGGACGGCACGGTGTGGTACCGCGCGGGCACCGAGGTGACGCCCAACATGTACGCGCCGGCGCCGAGCTTCCGCATCATCGCGCCGGAGGAGATCACCCCTCTCTCGCCCAACGTCTCCGACAAGACCCTGCTGGTGGATTTGAGCCGGCAGACGATCACGGCGCGCGAGGGCAAGGCCGAGGTGTTCCGCGCCAGGATCGCTTCGGGCGCACAGTTCTACGGTGAAGACGGCAAGACGCTGACCGGCGGCACCGGCCTGGGCCAGCGCTTCATCTGGCAAAAGCGCATCTCGCGCCAGATGCAGGGCGGCACGCGCGAATCCGGCTGGGATTTGCCGGGCGTGGCCTGGGTGGCGTACTTCTCGTCCATCGGCGAGGCTTTCCATGCTGCTTACTGGCACAACGATTTCGGACGGCCCAAGTCGCGCGGCTGCATCAATATGCGCCCGGACGACGCCAAGTGGCTCTTCCGCTGGACGCAGCCGCAGGTGACCTACTATCCCGGCGACATTACCGTGAACTGGGAGAACCGGGGCACGCTGGTGGACATTCGCGCGGAGGCCTAGGTTTAGGCAAACCTGCCGGGTCTGGTCCAGACCGTAGCGGTAGGTCTTTGATGAAAGGCTTGAGTCGTGAGTCCTTTGATTCTGGTCACGATCGTTTTGTCGGTGGGCTGGGGCGTGCTCTGGTGGCTGATGCGCCGGAACGGCGACCGGCTGGCGGCGCTCGACAAGCAGATCGAGGCGCTGGAAAAGCGGCATGGGCACAAAGACTGACTCCGGCCCGGGCGCCTGGGCCTCGCTGCTGATCATCGGTGCGGGCCTGTTCCTGGGGCTGCTGGCCGGCGTGTTGATTTTCTTCGGCCTGCCGGCGCTGCGCGCTGCGTCCGGCTCGGCGGCCCAGACGCCCGCCGGCCCGTCAGCGCCTGCGCCCGTCGTCGGCGCACCCGCCCCCGATTTCGTCCTCACCAATCTGGATGGCCAGCAGGTCCGCCTCTCCGACCTTAAAGGCCGGGTGGTGCTGCTCAACTTCTGGGCCACCTGGTGCGGTCCGTGCGAGGCTGAGATGCCGGCGATCCAGGACCGCTACACCACGTTCAAGGGTCAGGGCCTGGTGGTGCTGGGCATCAACCAGGACGAAGATGCCGAGACGGTGCGGGCCTTTGTGGAACGGCTCGGTCTGAGCTTTACTATCCTGCTCGACCCGGGCGCGGTGGTCGGCGAGTTGTATCGCGCACGCGGCCTGCCGATGACCTTTATCGTGGATCGTGACGGCCAGATCGTGATTCAAAAAGTCGGCTATATGTCCGACGGCCAGCTCGATCAATATCTCTCCCAAGTAGGACTGAGCGCTCCCTGATGGAAACTGAAAACCGGCCTCGCGTCACCGGCCCGGCCCGCAGCACCGTTGCCACTGCAGACCGGCTGGTTTATGGCTTCGCCCGCCACTGGCTGCTGGCCTTCAATCTGTTCATCTTCGCCTACGTCGGCCTGCCGTTCCTGGCGCCGGCGCTGATGGCCTCGGGCAACACCGGCGCGGCGCGGGTCATCTATACGATCTACAGCCCGCTCTGCCATCAGCTCGGCTATCGCTCGTGGTTTTTGTTCGGCGAGGCGAGCAACTATCCGCGCGCCGTCTTTCAGCAGGTGACGGGCATTGACCCGGACGATCTATGGGGCGCGCGCGGCTTCCTGGGCGATGAACGCGTCGGCTACAAGGTCGCCTTCTGCCAGCGCGATGTGGCGATCTATGGCGGCATCCTGCTCGGCGGACTGATCTTCGGCCTGGGCTTCGTGCGCAGGCGGCTCAAGCCGTTGCACTGGGTCGGCTGGATCCTTCTCGGTGTATTGCCCATTGCGCTGGACGGCTTCTCGCAGTTGTTCTCGCAGTTCCCCTACAATCAATTCGCGCTCTTCAGTTGGCTGCCTGCGCGCGAGAGCACGCCCGAGCTGCGCACACTCACCGGCCTGCTGTTCGGGCTGGCGAACGTCTGGCTGGCCTATCCGTACGTGAACGTTTCGATGCGCGAGGTCGCGGACGAACTGGGACGAAAGCTGGCGCAGGCCCGGTAGCGGGGTTGCCTCGCGCCGTCTCTGCTACCGCACGATGATGGGCAGCAGGATGGTGTAGGCGGCGCGGTAGACGAGGTGCCGGGCCGAGGCCTTGCCGCCCTGACGCCCGCCCAGGATGTACAAATCCGGGCCGATGACGACCACGGCCAGCTCGGACCAGCCGGAGGCGACGGGGAGGTCCAGCGACTGCCAGCGTTCTTCTTGTGGAATGAAGGCGGTCGAGGGCTGCGCCATCCCTGGACCTTCACCGCCGATCAGGTAGACGATGTCCGTCAGGCTGGCGATGCCCATGCCGTAGCGGGCCTCGGACATGGCCGGCGTCACCGTTTGCCAGGCGGCGGCGCCCGCCTGATCCGGCAGGTACGCCTCGGTGAGCGCCAGGCTGCGCGTGCTGTCCTTGCCGCCAACTACGAGGATACGTCCGCCCACCACCGCGGCCCCGGCAAAGCCGCGCGCGGTGGGCAACGGTGAGCGCGCCTCCCAGTGATCGGCATCCGGATCATATTTGTAGACGGACGCGACATACTTCTGCCCGTCCCAGCCTCCGAACACGTACAGCTTGCCTTCATACACTGCCAATGCATAGGCGCTCAGGCCCGTCGGCAGGGGCGCGCCCCGGTGCCACACATCTTTGCGTGGATCATAAACGGCCAGCGTGTTGGTGACTGTGCCATCCGGCAGGCGGCCGCCCGGCACATAGATCAACCCGCCGATGACGCCGGCCTGAACCTCGGTCACCGGCTCGGGCAGATCGGTCAGCTGCGTCCAGGCATCGGCAGCCGGGTCGTAACGCTCCACAACGGCGGTCGGCCCGTCGTCGGTTGCGCCGGCGATGGCGTAGATTTTGCCCTCGTAAACGGCAGCGGCCAGCCCGCTGCGCGCGGTGGGGAGCGGCGCGCGCTCCAGCCAGCGGATGGGCGTGGGCGCCGGCTCGGGTGAGGGCGCGGCCAGCGTCACCACGCGCCAGGCGAAGATGACACCGATCAGCACCAGGAGCAAACCTCCCGCCACCAGCGCCAGCCGCAGCCGCGTCCATCTGAAGCGCGCGGGGTCGGCGGCCGGAGGCGCCGGCTTTACTTCAGCGCCGGTATCGAGCGAGGGGGCGGCCTCCGCCGTCGTGGCAGGCGTGGCGACTTGCACATATCCCCGTTGAATGGCAAACAGCGTGGCCTCGGTGCGCGAGGCCACGTTGATCTTGGCGAAGATGTTGCGCAGGTGAACCTTGACGGTGTTCGGGCTGATGAAGAGTTTTTGCGCGATCTCTTTGTTGCTGGCGCCGGTGGCCACCAGCCGCAGGATCTCGTGCTCGCGTTCGCTCAGCTCAGCCCCGTTGAGGTCGGACATGGACTAACGGCCTATCAGTGGGAAGTACGTGTAGAAGCATTTTACCGGGTGCGCGGCCCCCGGGTCATAGGACAAAGCATCGAGAGTTTGCACCAGGCCCGCGCCGAATTCGGGGTCGCGGCAGGTCGCGCCCAAATCGAGCGCAGTATATTCCAGCGCAGCGCGAATCTTGGCCGGCGAGTCGAACTGCGGCTGGCTGGCGAGCAGGGCGGCGGCCGCCGCCACGTGTGGCGTCGCCATCGAGGTGCCGCTCAGGTTTCCGTAGCCGCCGCCGCGCAGCGTCGAGATGATGCCAACGCCCGGCGCGGTCAAATCCACCTGCGGGCCGTAGGCAGAAAAGTCGGCGCGGTGATTGTTGAAGTCACTGGCGGCCACGGCCACGGCGTTGGCATACGCAGCCGGGTAATACACGCCGAAGCGTCCGGAGTTGCCCGCCGCCGCGACGACCAGCGCGCCCTGCGCCGTCGCGTCATCAATGGCGATCTCGATTGCTGGCGTTTCTGCCGGGTCGCCCAGGCTCAGGTTGATGACATGCACGTCCTGGTCGGCAGCGTAGCGGATTGCGCTGGCGACGTCGGCGTCCGTGCCCTCGCCGCTGGCTTTGAGCACCTTCAGTGCCAGCACCTGCGCCGGGCAGCCCAGGCTGGCCGCGCCCGCCACACCTAAGCTGTTGTTGGCTATCGCTCCCACAATGCCGGCCACATGGGTGCCATGGCCGTGATCGTCCTGTGGGTCGTTGTCGTCGTTGGCAAAATCCCAGCCCCGCCAGTCATCCACGAAGCCGTTGCCGTCGTCGTCCAGACCGTTGGTCTCGCGGCCCGCGCCCGTCTCGCCGGTGTTGTGCCACAGCCGGTCGGCCAGGTCGGGGTGAGTCAGATCCACGCCGGTATCAATCACGGCGACGAGCACCGGCCGGCAGGCCCCACCTGTTAGCCTGTCCCAGGCGGCGGGGATCTGGATGCGCTGCGGCCCATACTGCTGTGGCCAGAGCGGATCGTTCGGCTCAGCCTGAATGGAGACGCGGGTGTGAGGCCAATAGGCGACGATGTGGCCGCTCGCCATGCTCGCAGCCAGCGATGCCTCGGTGGCGCGCCATATGCCCAGGCCCAGCCGCGTCAGCGCCGGGTTGCTGCGCACGCCGGTGGGTAATGGCCCGCGGAACTGCACCAACCACTCGCTTGTTCCGCTGGCGGAGGCGCGGGTGAAGTGAGGGCTGCGCCAGCCCAGCACTGCCAGCACCGACAGGACGAGCGCCAACCGTCTCATGGCCTGAGTCTAGCAGAAAGCGCCGGCCGGTTTTGTTAGTCTTGTGGAGGAGGTGTCAACGGATTGGAAACGGATGAGCGGCTGAGAGTGTTAGCGTGAGCGTAAGGGCAGGGTGATCTCGTTGTTGAGAACGGGCCGGTTTTGCTCGTCCAGGATGGGCAGGCGCGTTCCGTCGTCGGGCCGGTACAGGCCCAGGTAGAGGGTCACGTCCTCCCACGTCGCGCCCGCGGGCAGAGTCAGGTCATGCGCGTCGGCGACGTGTTCGCCGGCGGCCCAGACGTTGGTCGGGTAGGCGTTGCGGCGCGGGAACTGGTCGCTCTGGGTGTAACGCCCCGGCATGGCAGTGCGCAGGTGGACGAAGACTTTGTAACTTTCGGCGACCGAGGCGCGCGCTTCCCAGTGCAGCGTGACGCGCACGCTACGCTCGTCGGGGCCGTCGGCCAGATCATAACCTCTCAATGCGATCGCCTCGCCAAAGCGGTAGTTGAGCGGGTAGGTCGGCGGGGGCGGCGGCATTGCCGCGCGCACCACGATGGGGATGAGCACATCTGTCAGCCGCACGCCCTCGCGCGTCGTCGCAGGCAGCGGCGCGCCCGCGACGTCTTCCAGGAAGCGCACGTCCAGCGCGCCAACCGCCGGTGCAGGGAAGGCGTCGCGAATCACCAGGCCGATCCGGTCACAAAACTCGCGGCCCGGCTCCCACAGGCTGGTGGGATAGTTGCCGTCGCCGGGATAAGTTTGCAGCCGGCCGTATCCCTGTCCATCCGGCCCGCGCACTTCCAGGCTGAGGGGATAGTTGGCCGGGATCGGCGCCAGCGCGCGCCAGCACAGGTCGGCTTCGAGTCGGTCACCCGGTTTTGTGGGCGCAATCGGCAAATGTCCGATCAGTTCCAGGCGGTCGCCAAAGCGAGCAATCGGGCCGCGCTCGATTTGGCGCGCTTGTGTTGCCGACAACGGCTGTGGCCCGGCGTAGGCGGGGGCGATCACGGTCAGCGGCGTGAGCCAGCCGACGACGATCGTTCCAATGCTCAAAACCTGCCAGAAGCGGCGTTGAATGCGGACCGGGAGCAGCGCCTGCCAGCCCAGGCCGAGCATCATCACAAGCGCTGGCAGGCTGGGCAGCATGTAACGCCCGACCACCAGGTGACGGTCACCCTGAGCGATCGAGAGCGCCAACGTTAATCCGATCAGGCTGAGCGGCCACAGGCCCAGGCCGATGAGGCAGCGGAGGCCCGGCCCTGAACCGGTCGGGCGCCAGACGTGCCGGAGCAGGCCAAGAGCGGCGAGCGCCAGTCCGGCCAGCGCCAGCGGGTAAAGCCAAGGAAAGCCTTCGAGGTTGCCCCAGCCGTACAGGGCCAGATAGGAACGAAAGCCGTACTCGGCCGTGCTCCGGTTGAGTGTAACGGAGGCCGGCCCGCTTTCGGCGCTGAGGTTGCGGATGAAGCGCCAGGCCGTTTCCGGCTGAAAGACCTGGCCGGTGACGAACTGGAATGAAGATAACAGGGCGAGGCCCACCATCACGCTGACCAGCAGGCCGCCCACCGTGAACGCCCAGCGTCGGCGCGGCTGCGGCGTCGGGCTGAGCAGGGCCGCTATCAGGAGCGGCAGGACAAACGCTACGCCATTCAGTTTGGTCAGCAGGCCGGCCAGCACCAGGAGGCCGGCAACGGCCCATTCACGCCGGCGCAATCCCCGCAAACACGCCAGCACCGTCAAATACGTGAGCGGCGCAGCCAGGGCCACCATCAGCAGGTCATTGGTGGCCATGCTGCCTATGAACAAGAACTGGGGCCAGAAGGCGTACAGGCAGGTTACCGCCCAGGCCGACGCGCCGGCCCGGGGCCAGAGGCGACGCGCCGCCAGATAAATGAAGACCACGCTGGCTGTGCTGAGGAGCACGCCAACCGACCGCATCACCAACAGCGCGGTGATCTGCGTCTCGGCCAGCCGGCTCGCTTTGCCGGCGGGGAGCGCAAAGTTGACGCCGCCCTCGCCGGTGGCCAGATAGGGGTTGAGCGCCGGGAATTCGAACGCCGGCCCGAAGTCGAAGGCGAGCAGGGCGGGCATGACCAAAATGTAGTACAGCGGCGGCTGGAACTTCGACCAGATGACCTCGGCTTCGGGGTCGCCGGGCTGGAGGGTCAGGACCCGGTGCTTCGCCAGGTAGCGCGCGTATTGAAAGTGGCCGGTCTCATCGTAGGACTCCCAGGACGGGTTGAGGAAACTATACGTCAGCCCCACCGCCAGCCGGACGATTAGCAACAGCCCCAGCGGCCAGAGCGCGCGCAGCTTAAAGCTCATCGGCAAAGTAGGGCTCGAGGCGATTGAAGATCAGCAAGCCGACGATCAGTGCGGCCAGCGCCTCCAGCGCGGTGACGGCCAGCAGCGACAGGTCGGGCGCGATGCCCGAGTAGATCACGCGGCGGTATTGCGTCACCAGCCCCGCCATGGGGTTGGCGATGAGGGCCAGTTGCTGCAACGAGGCCGAGACGGGGCTGTTGGAGAACGAGTAGACGATGGGCGTCAGGAAAAACAACGGCAGCATCATCACTTCGACGATCTGTTGGATATCGCGCAGGTAGACGTTGAGCGCGGACAGCGCCAGCACCAGGCCCAGAATGAAAATGAACTGCACCGTCAGCAACACCGGCAGCCAGAGCAGGGCGGACGTGAACGGCACGCCGAAGAACAGCATCAACGCTGCCAGCGGGATCAGGGCGATCAGGTAGTTGACGGCGTTGGCGCTGACCACGGCCAGCGGCAGGATTTCACGCGGGAAGCGGACGCGGTTGACCAGCGGGCTGTTGTTGAGGATGACGCCCGTGCCGCTCACTACGGCCAGGCTGAAAAAGTTCCAGGGCAGCAGCGCGGCCAGAAAGAACACCGGATAGTTGGGGACGTTGCTGGGAAAGACCAGCGCGAAGGCGAGGCTGAAGAACAGCGTCAGCATTAGGGGATAGAGCAGGCTCCATACAATCCCCAACACGGAGTTGCTGTAGCGCACCTGAAGTTCGCGCAGGGTGAGCAGGCGCGCCGCCTCGCGATATTTGAAGACTTCGAGCAGTTGGGCAAGCACTCAGGTTTCCAGGGGGGCAGACCGACGCGAGCGTTCCAGCCGGGCCAGCCGCCGATATTCGCGGAAGGCGGTCAGGGCAGGGACGAGCAGGCCCAGCGCCTTCAGCTCCGCATCCCGGCGGCGGCGCTGACGTTGCAGGCGACGGCGCTCGCCCAACAACGGTGGCAGGCCGCGCGCAAAATCCAGCGCGCCCGCCGCTAGCGCGAGCAGGCCCGCCCATTGGCCGCGACCAGCGAATTCTAGCATGCGATAGAGATCGTATCCCGCCGAGGTGGCCGCGCCGCTGAGCAGGGTCGGCCACTCAAGGTGCTTGATCATGTTGGCGTAGCGATTGCGCTGCATCCAGCGGATGCGGAACGGCGCGGCGCGCCCGCCGCTCGACGCGCCGAAGCGATGCCAGGCGACAGCCTGCGGCGCGACCCACACCTCGTATCCCGCCAGCCACGCGCGCCAGCACAGGTCAACATCCTCGAGGTAGGCGAAGTAGGCGGGATCGAAGCCGCCCAGTTCGTGAAAGATCGCGCGTCTGATCAGCAGCGCCGCGCCGGGGATGGAGGCGGTGCGCCGGGGCTGATCGTATTGCCCTTCGTCGCGCTCGCCCCAGCCGATCTCGAAAGCGGTGCCCGCGTCGGTAAAGTGGGCGCCGACGCACTGCAACACGCGCTCGCCGGCTGTATCGCCGAACAACAGCTTGCCGCCCAGGATAGCCGCGTGTGGGTGCTCCGCGGCGAAGGCCAGCAGCGCCTCTAGCCAATCCGGCGCCAGCGTTGCGTCGTTGTTCAGCAGCACGACCCACTCGCTCTCCACCTGCGCCAGCGCCCGGTTGTAGCCCTCGGCGAAGCCCCAGTTCCGGTCGAAAGCCAGCACGCGCACCTCCGGCCACTGCGTGCGCAGCACGGCCAGCGAGTCGTCCGTGGAAGCGTTGTCGGCGACGACGATGTCCGCCGGCACGGTCAGCCGCGTCAGGCTGCTCAGGCAATCGCTCAACAGTCGCGCGCCGTTGCGGTTGAGGATGACGACCGAGGCAGACATAGGGGATTGAAGAGTGGAGAGTGGAGATTGAGCGCCGCAAAATCCGATCGCTTCTACTCTCAGCTCTCTAACTTGACCGGCATCCCGCCCACCGGCTGCCGCCGGGAGACGCCCCGTTCGCGCCCCAGGCTGAAGAACTGATCCCATTCGTAGTTCCAGCGCAGGCGTTGCAGCACCTGCCAGTCGCTGCGGCGGCGCAGCGTCTCGACGAAGCGGCGCCGCTCACGCAGTTGCGGCGCTTGTGCAGCCACCCAGCGATACGACGCCAGCTTGGCTCGCACAAAGCCCGGCCCGCGCAGCAGGCAGTAGCCCCACATCAGCCCCTCGGTGAACAGCAGCAACGGCAAGAGCAGCGCGCGCGCGGTCCCGCCTAGATGCGTCAGCAGCAGCGCCCAGCGGTTGCGCTCCAGCAGAAAGAGTTTCTCCGGGTACATTGTCAGGTGATACTTGTGCCAGACCACGGAGGCCGGGACGCAGACCAGCTCACAGCCCATCAGGTGCAGCAGCCAAGAGAGCGCCACATCCTCATGGTACAGGAAGCCGCTCTCATCCCAGCCGTGCATCCGGTCGAGCAAAGCACGGCGGATGATGAAGGCGGCGCCGTGCAGGCCGGAGACCCGCGCCGGCGCGCCGCCGGCGGCCGCGCGCGGCCGCCACAAAGCGCGATTGAAGCCGAGGCCGGTGACGTGCACATTCTGACCGGCGGTATTGATGCGGTCCTGGTCGGCGTGCAACAGGATGAGCGGGCTGACCGCGCCGACTTCCGGCTGAGCCTCCAACAGCGCGATGGCGGGCGCCAGCCAGCCCGGCTCAACCACGGCGTCGGGATTGAGCACGGCGATAAACTTGCCGCGGGCTTGAGGCAGGGCGGCGTTGACGCCGCCGGCGTAGCCGCGGTTGGTGGCGTTGCGCAGCACCTGTACCTGCAAAGGCGACGACTGCGCGGCAAAGGTTTCGGCTAGCTCCGCCCCCTGGTCGGTCGAGGCGTTGTCCACCACCCAGATTTCAAACGGCGGCGAGGCCGTGTCGGCCAGCAGAGAGTGGAGACACTCCTGGAGATGCTCGGCGCTGTTGTAGAGGACGAGGATGATGGAGACGAGCGGCGCGGCCACGTTACCCCGGCGGCCCGTCGCCTGAGCGCGGCGGCGCGGGCGGCGTCTTTTGCAATCGTTCGAGCCGGCCGGCGAAGATGGACAGGAACAACGAGGCCGAGAGCAGTTGCATGCCGAACACCAGTGCCGTGGCGGCCAGCACCACCTCGCGCGTGGCGTAGAACAGGCCCGCGCCCGCCTCCAACCAGCGCAAGACCAACACGAGAGTGTAGGCCGCCGCAAACATGACGGCCAGCACACCGAGCAGCGCGCCGCTCAGCCGGATGGGCCGGCTGCTCACGGCCAGCAGCCAGCGCGCCGGCCGGTAGCCGGCCTCCACCCCGTACAAGGCCGCCGCCACGCCGAACACGATCAACTGGAACGAAGCCACGCCGCCCAGGATGGCGATGATGAAGCTGTGCACGTCCAGCCCGAAGAACGGCGTGATGATGGCATTCTGCCCCAACAGGAACGCGCCGCCGAGCATCAGCGCCATCAACACCAAGCCCGGCAACACAAATGTGGCCAGGGGGTTGTAGAGCAGGAACATCACCACGATGCGCCCCAGGATCAGGAAGCCGTCGCGCCAGGGTTGCAGCTTCGTGTCGCCGAGGCGGGGTTGGTAATCAATGGGGAAGGAAATCACGCGCAGGCCGCGCACGTGGGCCTTGATGCCGATCTCGGCCTCGACGTCGAAGCCCTCGGACTCCAGCTTGAGCTTGAGCAGCGCTTCGCGCCGCAGGCCGTACAGGCCGCTTAGATGGTCGGAGCCGTCCAGGCCGTGTGAGAACGACAACAGCCAATCGAATAGCCGGTTGCCGAGGCGGTTGACCAGCGGCATGGAGTCGGTGTTGCGCCGCCGGTTGCAGCGCACCAGGTCGTGCGTGCGTAACAACTCAACGATGCGCGGGATCGCGCCCGCCGGGTAGCTGGCGTCGGCGTCCATCACCACGATGTTATCGCCGCGCGCCTGCGCCAGGCCGGTGCGGATGGCCGCGCCCTTGCCCCGGTTCTCGGTGTGGCGAATCACCCGGCACGGAAAGGCCTGCGCCGCCGCCGCCGTGTTGTCGGTCGAGCCGTCATCCACCACGATGACTTCATAGTTTTCATCGAGCGTAGCGAACACATCGGCCAGCACGGTGGGCAGAGCTGCCGCCTCGTTGTAGGCGGGCAGGAGGAGGGTAGTGAAGGCCGTCTGAGCGGCGGCGGGTTGAACCACCGGCAACGCCCGGCGGGCAGGCAGAACGGTCATAGGCGATAGGCGTCTTCAGGCGGGTGGGATTATAACCCGGCGCCGAAGCGCGGCGCGCGCAAAAAGGGAGACGCCACAGGGCGTCTCCTTTCCAGTCAACCGGCGGGTAACCCGACCGCCTAACGAATGGCAGCCTCGGTGGCCTTGTCGAACAGGTGCATGTTGTCCATATTGAAGGCCATGGGAACCTTGTCGCCGACGCGCGAGCGGTTGCGCGGGTCCACGCGCGCTACGTAGCTCTTGTCGCCCGATTTGAGGTACAGGTACGTCTCGTTGCCCATCAGCTCGGTCACTTCCACCTGCGCCTCGACTTGTGAGGCATGGATGCCGGCGGGCATGTAGTGCGGATCATGGATGTCCTCGGGGCGCACGCCCAGGATCACCTGCTTGCCGATGTGATTCTGGTACGTCTCCCGCTTCTCATCCGGCACCTTCACCGCAAACGCGCCGCAGTCCACCATCAGGCCGCCCTCGGACTTGACCAGCTTAGCGTCGAAGAAGTTCATGCTCGGCGAGCCGATGAAGCCGGCGACGAAGACGTTGCTGGGGCGCTCATACAGGTTCTGCGGGCTGTCGAGCTGCTGCAGGACGCCATCCTTCATCACCGCAATCCGGGTGGCCATGGTCATGGCTTCCACCTGGTCGTGCGTGACGTAGATGAAGGTGGTCTTTAGGCGCTGATGTAGCTTGGAGATTTCGGCGCGGGTCTGCACGCGCAGCTTGGCGTCCAGGTTGGAGAGCGGCTCATCGAAGAGGAAGACGGCCGGCTCGCGGACGATGGCGCGGCCCACCGCCACGCGCTGACGCTGTCCGCCCGAGAGCTGCTTGGGCTTGCGCTGGAGCAGATGGCTGATGCCGAGGATGTCGGCCGCTTCCTTGACGCGGCGATCAATCTCGGCCTTGGGCGTTTTGCGTAGTTTTAGGCCGAAGGCCATGTTGTCGTAGACGCTCATGTGGGGATAAAGCGCGTACGACTGGAAGACCATGGCGATGTCGCGGTCCTTGGGCGCAACGTTGGTCACGTCGCGCGTGCCGATGAAGATGCGGCCACTGGTGATTTCCTCCAGGCCCGCCAGACAGCGCAGCGCCGTGGACTTGCCACAGCCGGACGGGCCGACAAGGACGAGGAATTCCTTGTCCGCGATGGCGATGTTCAGGTCTTTGAGAACATGATTGTCGCCGAATTTCTTGTCCACGTGATCGTAAGTTACGCCTGCCATGAGGGTTTGCTCCTTTCGGGATTCATATGGTGACGGCATTATAGCCGATATTTCCCCTTGTGAAGGCCGAGTTTGTCACGCTCACGGCAGGCCCATCAGCCGCGCGATCCAGCCGATGGCGTTGGCCCCGGCATAGGCCACCAGCCACATCTTGATCAGCTTGCCGATCAGCGTAGCGCCGAAGAACTTCCACAAGGGCATCCGTAGCGTCCCGGCGGCGATGCCGGCCATGTCGAAGAACGGGTTGGGGATGATGGCCAGGATCACGATCACTGCCACACCGTATCGTTCCGTCCACTCGTGGAGCCGGTCGTAGAGGGGCGAGCGTTCGATGATCGCCCGGCCGCTCAGGCCGGCGGCGTAGCCGGACAGTTCGCCGCAGGAGGAGCCGATGGCCGCCGCGACCCCCAGCCAGAACACGCTGAAGGCCTTGACGCCGGCGCTGCTCTCCAGCGCCGCCATGCCAAAGACGAACGGCAGAGCCGGGATAGGCAGGATGATGGAGGCGCTGGCGATCAGGTTGATCAGGAAGATGCCGGGGTAACCGAAGTATTGCAGCAGTTGCACCTGATCGCGAAACACATAGAACAGCACCGATAGCCCTACCAGAGCGGCCAACACACCGAAGCGGGCGGCGGTCGTTTTCCAATCTGTCTTGGTCTGATGGGAGGCAGGAGTCATGGCCCGGCAGTTAGTGCAGCGGCGCGCCACAGACGTACGGAGTTGAGTACGGCCAGTGCCTCGGCGCGTTGCAGATCGTCCAACGTGAGGAAGCGTTCGCGCAGCCGGCCCGTCGCCAGCAGCTCGGCGCGGTACGTTCCGGGCAACAGCCCGGCCTCTACCGGCGGCGTCCACCATATCCCCTCCAGCTTCAGCGCCAGGTTCGCCAGGCAAGTCTCGGTGATTTCACCGCGCTCGTTCCACAACACCACGTCGTCGGCCTCGGGCCGGGCGGCGCGCGCCGCGTCGTAGACCTGGCGGTGCGTCGTCTTGTGGAAAAGGAAGAGGTCGGCGGAAGAGACCGGCGCCGGCGCAAGCGCGAGCGTCACCGGGCGGGCCGCGTCTGCGGGCAGGGGCGCGGCTGTGATGTGCAGGTCGCCCGCGCGTTGCGCCAGGAGCCGCACTTTGTGTGGGATGGGCGGCAGTGTCCGGGCCAGCGCCTCCAGGCGCGATCGCGCCGTCGCTTCGTCCAGCGTGAAGCCGAAGTAGACGGCGGAGTCGCACAGGCGCCGAAGGTGTCGCTCGAAGAGAAAGTATTGGGTGGCCGGTTCCCAGCGCAGCGACTCGAGCAGGGCGAACGGCGGCTGTTTGGCGCGCAGCACCCGGCTCTTGACCTGGCACTCGGCCCACTCGTCGGCGGCGTTGCTGTCCCACACGACCCCGCTGCCCACGCCGTACTCCGCCTCGTTCGTGGCGCGGTCAACGAGCACCGTGCGGATGGCGACGTTGAACTGGGCGCGCCCCTCCGGCAGCACAAAGCCGATGGCCCCGCAATACGCCCGGCGCGGCGTGACCTCCAGGGCGCGGATGATCTGCATCGTACTGCGCTTGGGCGCGCCCGTGATGGAGGCGCACGGGAACAGCGCCGTCAGCAGGCGTGGCAGCGAGGCCCGCGTCTCCGCCGTCACCGTCGAGGTCATCTGCCAGACCGTCGGATAGCGTTCGGTCTCGAACAGCGCCGGGACGCGCACGCTGCCGATCTCGGCCACGCGCCCCAGGTCGTTGCGGAGCATGTCCACGATCATCACGTTCTCGGCGCGGTTCTTGGGATCGTGGTGCAGCCAGCGCGCCTGCGTTTCATCCTCGTCCAGCGTGCGCCCGCGCGCTGCCGTGCCCTTCATCGGTTTAGCGCGCACCGCCCGGCCTGTGCGCTCGAAGAACAACTCCGGCGAGGCCGAGCATAGGACGAAGCGGCCCGTGTCCACGAAGGCGGCGTACGCGGCGCGCTGGGCCTCGGCCAGTTGTGCGAACAGCGCCCCCGGCTCGCCGCTGAACGCCGCCCGCAGGCGGTAGGTGTAATTGACTTGGTACGTCCGGCCCGCAGCGATCTCGGCCTTGATGTGCGCGATGGCTTCGGCATACTCGGCTTCGCTCACCGTCGCCTGCCACTCGCCAAGCTGGTACGCGCCGGGAGCCGGCGGCAAATCGCTCAAGCGTTGTACCTGCGCCGTGTCGTACACGCCCAGCCATACCAACGGGAACTCGCCCGGCGGGTGAGTGGTCAACGCGGCGTCGAAGGCGGGCGCGGCTTCGTAGCTGATGAAGCCGGCCACGGACGCGCCGCGCGCGACCTCGCTCTCGGCACAACGCAGCAGCGGCAGCACCTCGTCCAGGCGCTGCGTGGTCAAGATCGCGCGCGGCACAGCGAAGCGCAGCCACTGGCCGGCTTTCGCGTCGTGCAGGAGTGCGGTCAAAGACATCAACGGCATTATCGCAGAGGTGCCATCGCTCTCACAATCCGGTTCGCTCGCCGCTTCGGCGGCGGACGTGGTCGGCGGCTGAGACAGAAGTACCAAACAACCCAACCCTAACGCGACACCACCGCTTCCTGCCTGGTCTCAGGCTTGACGGCGACTAGAATCGCACTATGCCCATGATCCTGATCGCCGACGCTGATGTGTCGTTTGCCACGATGATGGCGGATGAGCTCAAGCGAACGGGCGGCTATCAGGTCACTGTGGTTGGCAACGGCCCCGACGCTTTGAAACAGTGCGCCGCCATTAAACCACAGCTCGTCGTGCTCGATGGGGCGCTGCCCAACTGTCGCCTCGCCGAACTAATCCCGCTGCTGCGTCAGAGTGTGCCGGACCTGCCGGTCGTGCTCATGCCGCTTTCCCCGGCACAGACGCCGCCGGGTGTGGCGATTCAGGGTACGCTGCTCAAACCCTTCTTCTTTCCTGATCTGGTGGCGTTGATTCAAAAACTGCTTGGCCCGACAGCGGAGCCGGCCGCTTCGCCATCCCTGCCGAGCAACCCGCGCCGCGCCGAAGGCAACGTGGCGCCGCCTTCGGCCCTGCGCGCGCGGTTGAAGGCCGGCGGCCTGAACCCGCCCACCGGGCCGGGCGCGGCAGTGCTCAGGGACAGTGTGCGCCGCGCGATTGAAAAACAGTTAGAAAGCATGAGCCGCGCCCTGCGCGACGAGACCGTGCTGCTCTCGCAGGGTGGGCGCGTCTTGTTGAGTGTGCCGCGCCTCACGGCCACAGCTTCGTCGGCGCTGGCGAGTGTGATCGCCAAGGCCTGGTCCGCGTCGGATACGCCGCCCGAGGTGCTGCGCTTTGAAGGCACGGGCGAGACGAACCGCTATCTGCTCTACTCGCTGCTCGTCGCCGGCGATGTGGCGCTGTCTGTGGCGCTGAACAGCCGCATCCCGCTCCCCATCCTGCGGCGCGTCACGCGCCAGGCCGCCGCCGAGATCGCCAAGCTGATCGCGGCGGCGTCGCCCACCGCCTCCGCTTCTTCCGAACAGGCCTCGTCGGCCTCCCCGTAGCGTTGCGCGAAGCCGGAGGCCACATTTTGCTGGCGCCGATGGGGGCGCGCGGTTTGCGCGTACAATGGGGCCATGCCCAAACGCAAAATCCTGTACCTGATTGACGGCCATGCGCTGGCCTACCGCACCTACTTCGCCCTTACCGCGGCTGGCGGCGAGGCGGGCCGCTGGGTGACGAAGAGCGGTGAACCGACGGCAGGCACCTACGGCTTCACCTCCGTCCTGCTCAACCTGCTGCAAAAGGATCAGCCCGATTACCTGGCCGTGAGCTTCGATGCGGGCCGCACCTTCCGCGACGACCTGTACGCCGAGTACAAGGGCACGCGCGAGAAGATGCCCGATGAACTCTCGGTGCAGATTGACCGCATTCAGGAAGTGGTCGCCGCCTTCGGCATCCCGCTGCTGACGGCCGAGGGCTATGAGGCCGACGATGTGCTGGGCACAGTGGCCCGGCGCGCGGCCGCGCAGGGCGTCTCGGTCAAGATCATCACCGGCGACCGCGACCTGCTGCAACTGGCCGATGAACACATCACCATCAGCCTGGCCGGGCAGAAACTCTCCGAGGCGATGGACTACGGCCCGGCAGAAGTGCAGGCGCGTTACGGCCTCACGCCGGCGCAGTACCTCCACTTCAAGGCCCTGGTCCGCGACGCGAGCGACAACATCCCCGGCGTGAAGGGCATCGGCGAGAAGACGGCCACGGCGTTGCTCCAGGCATACAACACCCTCGATGGAATCTACGCTAACCTGGGCTTGCTGGCGAAGGGCGTGCGCGCCAAGCTCGAAGCCGGCAAAGACTCGGCGTATTTGTCGCTCAAGCTCGCCACCCTCGTCACCGACCTTGATCTCCCCTTCGACCTCGAAGCCTGCCGTGTCCACCCGCCGGATCGCGAGCGCGTCCTTAACCTGTTCCGCAAGCTGGAGTTCAACTCACTGCTCAAGCGGCTGCCGGAAACGGAGGAGAGAAGGGAAAAGAGGGAAGAAGCGGAAGTTGGACGGCAGACGGCAGACGGCGGTCAGCCGTCTACAGTTGGCGGCCAGATGGACCTGTTTGCCGAAGCGACTGTGCCAGCCGCGCTTCAGCGCGAAGGCCCGACGCGTGCGCACATCGTCGCTGATGAAGCTGCACTGGCCGCGCTGGTGCAGGAGCTGGAGGCCGCACCGAACGGTATTGCCTTCGACGTCGAGACCGACGGCCTAAGCCCGATGCGCGCCAGCCTGGTCGGTATCTCGCTGGCCGTGAAGGAGGGTGAGGGCTACTACATCCCGGTCGGCCACCGCGAGGGCCAGCAGTTGCCACTCGGGCGCGTCATCGCCGCGCTGAAAGGGCCGTTGACCGACCCGAACATCCCCAAGCATGGGCACAACATTAATTTCGATTACATCGCCCTGGCGAGACACGGGCTGCGCGTGACGCCGCTCGGCATGGACACGATGCTCGGCGAGTGGTTGTGCGACCCGGCCTCGCACAGCCTCGGCCTGAAGAAGCTGGCGTGGGTGCGGCTCGGCGTCGAGATGACCGAGATTTCTGAACTCATCGGCACGGGCAAGAAGCAGATCACGATGGCGCAGGTCCCGATTGAACGCGCCGCCGACTACGCCGCTGCTGATGCCGACGTCGCTCTGCGGCTCGTGCCCGTGCTGCGCCGCGAGCTCGAAGAAAAACAGCAACTGGATTTGCTCGACAAGCTGGAGATGCCGCTCATCCCGGTGCTGGCCGAGATGGAGATGACGGGCATCCGGCTCGACAGCGCTCTGCTCAGCACCTTCGCCAGCGAACTGGAGAAACAACTGGCGCAACTGGAGCAGCGCCTGTACGAGGCCGCCGGCGTCAACTTCAACGTCAACTCCACGCAGCAGCTCTCGGATGTGCTGTTCGGCAAGCTGGCGCTCAAGCCGCCGGACAGATCGCGCAAGACGGCCGCCGGCAAGTACTCCACCGCCGCCGACGTGCTCGAGGAGATGCGTGGCCAGCATCCCGTGATTGACCTGATCCTCGAGCAGCGCGAGTTAGCCAAACTCAAGTCCACCTACGTGGACGCCCTGCCGTTGCAGGTGAACCCGGAGACGGGCCGGGTGCACACCTCATTCAACCAAGCAGGCGCGGTCACAGGCCGGCTGGCCTCCACCGACCCGAATCTACAGAACATCCCCATCCGCACCGAGCTGGGCCGCCGCGTGCGCCGCGCCTTCATCGCCGCGCCCGGCTGCGTCCTGCTCTCCGCCGACTACTCTCAGATCGAGCTGCGCATCGCCGCACACTATTCACAGGACCCAACTCTGCTGCGCACCTTCCTGGAGGGCGGCGACATCCACACGGCCACCGCCGCCGCCGTGCTCGGCCTGCCGCCGGAGAAAGTCAGCAAGACGCAGCGTCGTCTGGCCAAGACGGTGAACTTCGGCATTCTCTACGGCCAAAGCGCCTTCGGGTTGATGAAGACGACGGGTCTGACTCTGGCCGAGGCCGAGGATTTCATCACGAACTACTTCGCCCGCTTCCCCGGCTTGAAGAAGTACCTGGACGAGACGAAGCGCCTGGCGATGGAGCGCGGCTACGTGGAGACGCTGCTGGGCCGCCGCCGCTACTTCCCCGGTCTGAAGGCCGGCACGCGCGAGGCCGCCATTGCCCGCGCCCGCGCCGAGCGCGAGGCCATCAACGCCCCCATCCAGGGCACTGCCGCCGACATCGTCAAAAAGGCCATGCTCGAACTGCCGCCCGCGCTGGCCGCTGCCGGTCTCTCGGCCAAGCTGCTGTTGCAGGTGCACGACGAACTGTTGCTGGAGTGCCCGGTGCAGGAAGTGGAAGCCACCGCCCGCGTGGCGCGGCAGGTGATGGAAGCGGCCTACACCCTCAGCGTGCCGCTCGGCGTCGAAGTTCGAGCCGGCCCGAACTGGGAGGACATGGCGGGCGTGGAAACGTAGCGCCCGCCGATACCAGTGCCGATGAACAGCTTGAAACGAATATCCACTCCCATCCGCTAAGAGCTTATCCCTCAACTTCGTTTTGGACAGTTGATCCGGGTTTAGAGATGGGTTCTAATCCGTTACCCATCCGTTGACCGTCGTTGGCCGCCCGTGCCTGCGGCGCTGTTCCTTTGTGCTATACTCCTCGCCGTTATGGCAGGCAACCGCACGATTTTCGAGCAGGCGATGAACCGCGGCCACTCAGCGGCCTGGGATCAGCAGTGGGACAAGGCCATCGCCTGCTACCGGGCAGCCCTCACCGAATTTCCTGAAGAGAACACCGCCCTGGCAGCCCTCGGCTTTGCCCTCTTTCAATCCGACCGCCTGGAAGAAGCGCTGGCCGTCTATCAGCGCGCTGCCATACACGCGCCAGGCGACCCGGTCGCCCCGGAAAAGTGCGCTGAGATCTTCGAGCGTCTGGCTCGCATCAATGAAGCCGTGCAGACCTACCTGGCCGTGGCCGACCTGCACTTGCGACGCCGGGACGTGCCCAAGGCCATTGATCTGTGGAGCCGCGTCGTGCGCCTCGCGCCCGATCATTTGCAGGCGCGCATGTTGCTCATCCGCGCCCTGGAGAACACCGCGCAGCCGCGTGCCGCCGCGCTGGAGTACGCGGACATTGCTCGAATTTTTCAGGCCGCGCGCGATCTGGAGAAAGCCGGCCAGGCCCTGCAGCGTGCGCTCCAGCTCGATCCGCAGACGCCCGAGGTGCGCGCCGCCCTCGAGCGTTTCCGGCGCAATCAGCCCATCCCGCCCGTGACGCGGACCGTCACCGGCCAGCGCGGCACAGGGAGGCTGACCGCTGCGATGTTGGAAGACGAAGCGTTGGCCGACGGCCAGAAGGCGGCCAACGCTCTGCCGGAGGCGCCGGACGAGGCGGCCTCGCCCCTCGACGGCGCGCGCGAGCGAGCCTCCGCCGCCTTGGCCGAGATGCTCTTCGAGGAAGACGCCGATACCAGCAAGGTCAGCGCCTCGGTCAGCGTCAGCGCGCTGACGCGCGGCTTCGGCTCCGGGCGCGACGCCGAGAGTGTGCGCGCGCAGATCGTCATGTACCTGGGCCAGGCCCTCAACAGCTATACCGCCGGCAACCGGGAGGCCGCCGCCAGCAACTTCCACGCCGCGCTGGAGGCCGGCTTCGATCACCCCCTGGCGCACTTCATGCTCGGCGCGCTCATGCTCGAGCTGCACCGCCCGCCCGACGCCATTGATTACCTTGCCGCTGCCCAGTCGCATCAAGCCGTGCGCCTCGGCTGTCTGTACGGCCTGGGCGAGGCCTACCGCCAGACCGGCCAGATGCGCAAATCATTCGACTACTTCCTCGAAGCCGTCAAGCAGCTTGACCTGTCGCTGATCGCGCCCGACCGCCACGATCGGCTGATCGAGGCTTACGAGACGTTGGCCGAGACCTTCTCGCGCGTGCCGGATTCACAGGTGGCGCAGGTGATCCCCGGGCTGAAGCGCTTCCTCTCCGGCGACCAGTGGGAAGAGAACGCCCGCCGAACGCGCCAGCAGCTGGATGCCGACGAGGGCCACGTCGCTGCCCTGGCCGATCAGGCGGCGATCCCGGCGGGCGACGTGGTGCTGGACTCGATACATCGTATTGACGAGTATGTGAAGCGCCGGTTTTACGCTACCGCCATGGAGGAAGCGCTGTTTGCGCTGGAGGTCTCGCCGACCTACCTGCCCATCCACATCCGCATGGCCGAGATCCTGGAGGCCGAGAACCGGCCCGAGATGGCGGCCGACAAATACAAAGTCATCGCCAACGCCTACCAGGTGCGCGGCGAGGCGGCGCGCGCCTCGCGTCTGCTGCAACAGGCGCTCAAGCTTAATCCGATGGACATCGCCGCGCGCCGACAACTCATCAACCTCTTTACCAGCCAGGGCCGCACGGAAGAGGCCTTGCAACAGTACGGCGAACTGGCGGACATGTACTATGATCTGGCGGATCTGGAGACCGCGCGCGAGACCTACGCCGAAGGGCTGAAGGTCGCGCAGCAAAGCGGCAACCGTCGGTGGAGCGCCAATCTGCTGCACCGGCTGGGCGATATTCACATGCAGCGCCTGGCCTGGCGCGACGCTCTGCGCGTCTATGAGCAGGTGCGTCAGTTGACGCCCGACGATGAGAAAGTCCGCATCGCACTGATTGATTTGTACTTCCGGCTGAATAACCCCAAGTCGGCCCTGGCCGAGTTGGATAGTTACCTGAAGCTCATGCTGAGCCAGCGGAACCTGGCCACGCCGACGATCGTGCTGGAGGAGCTGCTGAACAACTACCCGGATGACCCGTCGCTCATCGCACGGCTGGCACGCCTGTACCAAGACCAGGGTCGCAAGGCGGATGCCATCACCCGCTACGACCAGCTGGCCGACTTGCAACTTCAGCAGGGCCAGAACGAGCAGGCCAAGGAGACCTTGCGTGTCATCCTGGCGCTGGGGCCGGACGATCCGACGCTCTACCGCCAGCTGCTGGAACAACTGTGATCAATTGCGTCCAGCCGGCGCCGACCGGCTAGGACGTTCCCCGGTCAGACGGGCGGACCTGCGCCAAAGGTAATCGGCTGGAGCCAGCCGTGCGCGCCTTGCCCGCTGCTGGCCCCGACATTTGCCGTGCCCGAAATCGTCAACGAGATCGCCATTTACGCCGCCCAGGTGCAATGGGTTGACCTGCTGGACATCGCCCTGGTCACATTGGCGATTTACCTCCTGCTGCGGCTGGTACGTGGTACTCAGGCCGAGACGCTGCTGCGCGGCATCATCCTACTGATCGTCATCATCACCCTGCTGACGCAGATCTTGCCGCTCAAAGGGTTTTCCTGGCTATTGCAAACCAGCCTGCCGGCCATCCTCATCGCCATCCCCGTGATCTTCGCGCCGGAGATTCGGCGCGGGCTGGAGCGCCTGGGCCGGGCCGGCGCCGAGTTGCGCTTCGGCGCCTCGGCGGACGTGCAGCCCGTCATCCAGTCGCTGGTGACGGCCGCGCAACGCCTTTCCGAGCGCCGGCACGGCGCGCTCATCGTCATCGAGCGGCAGGTCGGCCTCAAGGAATATCAGGACACCGGCACCCTGCTGGAAGCGCGCGTGACCCCCGAACTGCTCCTACAGATCTTTTATCCGAATACGCCGCTGCATGATGGCGCGGCTATTGTGCGCGAAGATCGCGTAGCCGCTGCCGCTTGCATCATGCCGCTCACCGCCAGCAGCCTCCTGGCCGAACGCCGAATTGGCCTGCGTCATCGCGCCGCGCTTGGCATTACCGAGGTCAGCGACGCCGTCGCCATCGTCGTCAGCGAGGAGACCGGCGCCATCTCGGTGGCGCACAACGGGCGGATGATCCGCCGCCTGGATGCCGAGCGGTTGACGCACATGCTGGACGCCTTTTATCGCCCGCGCTTGCGGCGCTCCTGGCGCGATATCCTGAAGTACTGGTTGGTCGGTGAACGTTCTGCAGCGCGCCTTGCCGAGCGGCGCAACAAGCCCTCAGGAGATTGACCGACCGTGCGCCTCTTCTGGTCTCATCTCAGCACACTGCTGATGGCGCTGCTGATGGCGCTGCTGGTCTGGTTCGTGGCTGTGCGCGCCGACAACCCGTTCGAGGAGCGGCTGCTGCCCGAGGCCGCGCCCGTCGCCCTCGTCAACCTGCCGCCCGACCTGATCCTGATGTCCCCTGCCAACGGCGCAGCGCAGACCCGGCTGACGTTACGCGCACCGCGCAGCATCTGGGAAGTGTTTACCTCCGACCGGGTGCGCCTCGTTGCCGACCTCTCACAGTTGAGCGCCGGCCAGTGGGAAGCGCCCATCCAGGTTCAGCTTGACCCGGCATTGAGCGGCTCCATGCGCGTGGTGCGCCTTTCGCCGGAGACGGTACGGGTGGCGCTGGAGCGGCGCAAGACACGCGAGATCCCGGTGAGCGTGGTGGTGCAGGGCGAGCCGGCCTCAGGCTACGAAACTGGGTCGCTCCTCCTGGCGATCCGGTCAGTGCAGGTCTCCGGCCCGACCTCGGCGGTGGATCGCGTGAGCGAGGTGCAGGCGCGCGTGTCGCTGGATAACGCCCGAGGCAGCTTCAATCAGACGGTGACGCTGATCCCTGTGGATGTCGCCGGCGTTAGCGTGCCCGGCGTGACCGTGGAGCCGGGCAACGCCCTCATCGAAGTGGCCATCCGCCAGAAGATCGGCACGCGCGATGTCGCCGTCAAGCTGGTCACCGCTGGCCAGCCACCCCCCGGCTATCGCGTTACCAACCTCAGCGTCTCGCCGCCGATCATCACCGTTTCATCCGCCGACCCGCAGCAGGTGCTCGAACTGCCCGGCTTCGTGGAGACTCAGCCGCTCGACCTGAGCGAAGCCAGCGACGACATCATCCGGCGGCTGGCGCTCAATCTGCCAGAGGGTGTCACCACGTTGGGCGAGCCGAGCGTGCTGGTGCAAGTAAGCATCGAGGCGCTCGATGGCAGCACACGCGTGCAGCGCCGCGTCGAGGCGCGCGGCCTGGGTGTGGGCCTCAACGCGCGCTTCTCGCCAGATACGGTGGATGTGCTGATCGTCGGGCCACTGCCGCTGCTCGACCGTCTGCGCGAGGGCGACGTGTTGATCGCCATTGACTTGAACGGCCTGGGGCCGGGGACGTATGCCCTGACGCCGACGGTCGTGTTCATCTCCGATCTGTTGCGCGCCGAGAGCGTGTTGCCGGCCAGTGTGGAAGTGGTGATCGAACGCGGTCCACCGCCCACCCGCACGCCGACCATTACGCCAACTCCAACAGCCACGCGCACGCGCCTACCACCCACCGCCCCGCCGCCGACGGAGACGCCGACTACGCCGATGCCCTGACGCACCCGTTATTCGTCGGCCATCCGCAATCTCCGATCATGAAACCCCTCGTCGCCATCGTTGGTCGGCCCAATGTCGGCAAGTCTACACTCTTCAACCGGCTGGCCGGTGAGCGCCTGGCCGTGGTGGACGACACGCCCGGCACGACGCGTGACCGGCTGGTGGCCGAGGCCGAGTGGAACGGCGTCGTCTTCGACATCGTGGACACCGGCGGCATCGAACCGCTGCCGCGCGCAGGTGCAAGCGCGCTGGCCACAGACTCGGCGCAGTTCGTGCCGCAGATGCGCGCGCAAGCCGAGATGGCCATTGCCGAGGCCGACGCCGTGATCTTCATGTGCGAAGCGCGCCTGGGCGTCACCGCCGCCGACCGCGAGGTGGCCGACATCCTGCGCCGCGCACAAACGCGCCGGCCCGATGGAACCCGCCAGCCGCCCATCCTGCTGGCCGTCAACAAGACCGAGAACCTGACCGGTGAACAGGACGCCTATGCTTTCTACGAGCTGGGCATGGGCGATCCGTATGCCATCTCTGCGCTGCACGGCACGGGCGTCGCCGATCTGCTGGATGCGCTGGTGGCGGTGCTGCCGCCCGCAGCGCCCGAGGCCGAGACGGAGGCGGTGAAGATCGCCATCGTCGGCAAGCCCAACGTCGGCAAAAGCTCGCTGCTCAACCGATTGCTGGGCGAGGAGCGCGCCATCGTCAGCCCGCTGCCCGGCACCACGCGCGACGCCATTGATACGCCGCTGACCTACGCCGGCCAGCCGCTGATCCTGATTGATACCGCCGGCGTGCGACGGCGCGGCGCCATCGGCCCCGGTGTGGAGAAGTGGAGCGTGCTGCGCACCTTCAAGGCCATCGCCCGCGCGGATGTGGCCCTGCTGGTGGTGGACGCCGTCGAGCCGTTCTCGCAGCAGGACGCGCACATCGCCGGCTTCATCCTGGACGAGTCCAAGAGCGTGGTCGTGGTGGTCAACAAGTGGGACGCGGTAGAAAAAGACACCTACACGATGGATGCGTACACCCAACGATTGCGCAGCACGCTGCACTTTCTGGATTACGTGCCGGTGCTCTTTATCTCCGCTAAGACCGGCCAGCGTTGCCACCAGGTCCTGCCCCTGGCGCTCCAGGTGCAGGCCGAGCGCACGGTGCGCATCCCGACTGCCGAACTCAACCAGTTGGTGCGCGACGCGGTCGTCCGCCACCCGCCGCCCTCGCGTTCGGGCCGGCAGCTCAAGATCAACTTCGCCTCGCAGGTGCGCACCGATCCGCCGACCTTTCTCTTTCACGTCAATGACCCGGAGCTGGCCCACTTCACCTACCGCCGCTACCTCGAGAACCAGATCCGCGCCCATTACCCCTTCACCGGCACGCCGCTCAAGCTCAGCTTCCGCAGGAAGAACGACTGAGCCGACCCGGGGCCACAGTGGCCTGGCGCCCACCGCCGGGCCCAACCGGCAGGCAGTTGCGAGGCGCCCACGGTTCGGTTTCGGGGCGTCAACTCGGCACGCCGCTCTCTAACGTAATGCCCCACGCTTACCGGTTGCTCATCTGTGATTTCCAGCCGTATAATTTCCGTGGTCGTCTGTCCAAAGAAGGTGTACCCGAGTTCTATGGTTCCCGAGTCCTCTCATCCCGAAATCGCCGCCGTCCCGCCGGCGCCCTCACGCGCGCGCGCCTTCCTCCGCGAAGTCCTCGAGACCATCATCCTGACGGTCGTCATCTACGCCCTCGTCAATTTCGCCACGGGCCGTTACCGCGTCGAAGGCGACAGCATGCTGCCCACCGTTCAGCCGAACGAATACGTCTTGCTGGATAAGCTCTCGTACATGCTGCGCCAGCCGGAGCGCGGCGAGATCGTCGTCTTCCACTACCCCTATGACCAGGAGCGCGACTTCATCAAGCGCATCATCGGTCTGCCGGGTGAGACGATCTCGGTGGCCAACGGCGTGGTGACGGTGACGCGGGTGGATGGTGTGCAGATACAGCTAGACGAGCCGTACATCAACGCGCCGCCCAACTACACCAGCGCCTGGACGGTGGGGCCGGACGAGTTCTTTGTGCTGGGCGACAACCGCAACAACTCGTCGGACTCGCACAGTTGGGGGATGCTCAAGCGCGAGTTCCTGGTGGGCCGCGCTCTGGCGGTATACTGGCCGCTGCCTGCCCTGCGCGCCGTGGACCATTACGATTACGCCGCCGCTTCCACTTCGAATTGATCTTCACCATGTCCGCCGCAGCGACTCGCGCACAACTTGCGGCGCTGATTGACCACACGCTGCTCAAGCCGGAAGCCACGGCGGCTCAAATCGAGCAGTTGTGCGTCGAGGCGTTGCACTATGGGTTTGCGGCGGTGTGCGTCAATGCGGCCTACGTCAGGCTGGCGGCGCAGCGGTTGCGGCGCTCGGCGGTGGCCGTCTGCTCCGTCGTCGGCTTTCCGCTGGGCGCGACGCTGCCCGAGGTGAAGGCTTACGAAGCGGCCCGCGCGCTGGAGCTGGGCGCGCGCGAAATTGACATGGTGCTGCACATCGGCGCGCTGCGGAGTGACGATGAACGCGCCGTGGCCCGCGACATCCGCGCCGTGGCGAAAGCCGTGAAGGCCGGCGGCGGGCTGCTTAAGGTCATCCTCGAGACGGCGCTCCTGACCGACGACCAGAAGCGCACGGCCTGCCTCATCGCCAAACGGAGCGGCGCCGATTTTGTCAAAACCTCCACCGGCTTTTTTGGCGGCGGCGCAACCGTGGCCGACGTGGCACTGTTGCGGCAGACGGTGGGGCCGAAGCTGGGCGTGAAGGCTGCCGGCGGTATTCGCTCGCTGGCCGAGGCGCAGGCGCTGGTCGCTGCCGGCGCGACCCGGCTGGGCACGAGTGCGGGCGTCGCTTTGATGGAAGCCGCCCCGGTAAGCGCCGCTTACTGATCAGGAACAGGGGATATGGGCCGACTCCGCTTGCTGATCGCCGACGACTCGTCCGACTTCCGGCGCAATGTGCGCGCTATGCTGAGCGACGAACGCGACTTCGACATCATCGCCATCGCCCGCGATGGGTTTGAAGCGCTGGAGATGGCCCGCAAGCTGCAGCCGGACGTGGCCGTGCTCGACCTGCACATGCCCGGCATGAACGGACTGGAGACGGTGCAGGCGCTGGGGCGCATCAGCCCGCGCACGCGCTGCCTGATCATGTCGGTGGACCACGCCTACGGCCGCATTGACGCAGCGCGCGAGGCCGGCGCCCTGGAATATCTGGTGAAGCCTTTCAGCGTGGAAGACTTCGTCGCCGCCGTCCAGCGCGCCGC
>JBBIQY010000053.1:0-27576 GCA_037442085.1 Anaerolineae bacterium | reverse complement strand
GCATCGAGCGCGCCCAGCATCGCGCCGCCCAAGCGCAACGTAACCACATTGGGTTGGCCGTGCGCGCCTTCCTGCGCTTGGAAGTCCAACGGTTGCGAACGGGCACTTCCTGGTTTGAAGCCAAAACTGCCATCATCCGCGACGCGGTGCGCGCCTACTTGGCCAATCCGTACCTCCAACTGTCAACTGCGTAACTCCTATGACAGTTTCTGGCCCTCATGCCCTTTGTGGAAAGGATGGCCGATCCACTTCCCATCTTGCTCCATGAGGGCGGCGATGTAGGCTTCGCCATCCTCCAGGCGTAGATCCGAGACCATCATCGAATGGCCGCGCGCACGGAGGAACCTCTCGAACTGGCCGAGCCGGCGGGTGTACCAGGTGAGCGTCGATTCCGTCTTTCCTTCCAGCTTGCCGGTGCGCAGATAGAGCTGCACCAGTTGGTCCACTTTCATCTTGCGGCCTTCCTGCCTGTGAAGCTTGTGTCGTGCTTCCATCGTAGTTCACCTCCTGGTGGTTGAGTGTCACTGGCGTTGAATGGCGCCAGATGAGACCCTTGCTCGAAAGGGCGAAAACTCCCTTGCTCGTGTTTAGGTCCTTCGTCTCAACCCGCCAGGGGCAGGCCTTAAAACGAAAAGACCCCAATTTGTTGGGGTCTCTTCGGCACAATTGGCGGTCTAGAGGCGACGGGCGGATTTGAACCGCCGAATGAGGGTTTTGCAGACCCTTGCCTTACCACTTGGCGACGTCGCCGTTTAGAAGCAAAACAGATGGCGGGAACGCTGCCATCTGTTAGAGCGGGCGATGGGATTCGAACCCACGATCTTTTCCTTGGCAAGGAAACGTTCTACCACTGAACCACGCCCGCATCTCTGCCTGTGCACCCCACCTCCGCCAGTGCCGAGACCCAGGATCGAACTGGGGACACCGCGATTTTCAGTCGCGTGCTCTACCAACTGAGCTATCTCGGCGAGTCAGACCCCGAGGCGAGAGCACGCCGGGTATCCTGAACGGCGGGATTCTAGCCCACGCCTCTGGGCTTGTCAAGAAATTTTGAGCGCCGGCCACGCTGGAGCGGCTTCGATCTCCTGCCTCGTCTGTCATCCGACACATGTCGCACGAGACTCGTTTCCCCGTGAAGGCGATAGTCGGGCGCGCCGGCTCGCCTTCAACTGGAACGCGGGCGTTCACGATCGCACGGTTCCCGGCGACGCGTTCACTGCCGCTTCAACGTCGCCAGTTGTTGCTCCAGCTCCACGCGCTTAGACTCGGCGGCCAACTGCGCGTTGCGCCACAAGGTCATAAACCAATCGCGTGTCCGGCTCTGCACCTCATCGCCGGAGGCTGGGGCGAGGAGCAGAGCGGCGGCGGCGCCGGTCAGGGCGCCAACGATGGCGCCGGTGAGAAACGCTGAGAGTTTGTGCATCGGCTCAAGTCTCCTGCTGAGGGGTATGCCCCATTTTACGCCGAAAGCCTTCCCCGGTCTCAACCCGCGGCGGGCGCAACATTGAGGCTATAATTCTGATCTGAACCCCCCATCGAGGTCGCTCACATGCTGGCTCCCCTGCCTACCGCGCTGGATGAGTTTTTGGATTGGTCCTGGACAGAGCTTGCGCCTTATTACGCCGAATTGAACGAACGCCCGCTGACGGCGGCTAACGTCGAGCAGTGGCTGAGGGATTGGTCGGATGTGTCGCGGCGCGTGGCCGAGATGCGCGAGCGCCGCTACGTCGCGACGACGGTCAACACCGCCGACGCGGCCGCCAGCCGCCGCTATCGGCAGTTCTTCGACGAAATCTTTCCGGCCAGCGAGGCGGCCGAGCAGCGCCTCAAAGCCAAGCTCCTCGCCAGCGGCCTGCAGCCGGAAGGCCTCGCCGTGCCCTTGCGCAACCTGCGCGCCGAGGCCGAGCTGTTCCGCGAGGCCAACCTGCCTTTGCTGAGCGAGGAAAAGAAACTGGGCAACGAGTTTGACAAACTCATCGGCGCGCAAACTGTGCAGTGGGAGGGTGAGGAGCTGACCATCGCCCAGCTCACGGCGCGCCTCAACACGCCCGACCGCGCAGCCCGCGAGCGCCTGTGGCGCGCGGCCCGCGCCCGGCAACTGGCCGACCGCGCCGCGCTGAACGAGATCTGGCAACGTTTCCTGAAGTTGCGTTGCCAGATCGCCGCCAACGCCGACAAGGCCAACTATCGCGATTACGCCTGGCAGGCCCGGCTGCGCTCCGACTACACGCCCGAAGACTGCTACGAATTTCACGCCGCCATCGAGGCCGTCGTCGTCCCCGCCGTCGAGCGGCTGCTCGAACGCCGCCGCCGACAATTGGGCCTCGACCGGCTGCGCCCCTGGGATTTGAGCGACGGCTGGTGGGGCCGCCCGGTGGACGCGCCCGGCCTCGCGCCGCTGCGTCCGTTCACCACCCCCGCCGACCTGACGGCCCGCACCGCCGCCGTCTTTCATCGCGTCCACCCGCAACTGGGCGCGTACTTCGACGAGATGGCGGCCAACGGCCTGCTCGACCTGGACAACCGCAAGCATAAAGCGCCCGGCGGCTATTGCACCTCGTTCGACTACCGCCGGCAGCCCTTCATCTTCACCAACGCCGTCGGCCTGCACGAGGATGTGCAGACCATGTTGCATGAGGGCGGTCATGCCTTCCACGTCTTCGAGACGCGCGGCCTGCCGTACTACCCGCAGCTCACCGTCGGCCTGGAGTTTGCCGAAGTGGCCTCGATGGCGATGGAGTTGCTCGCTGCGCCATACCTGGCGGCACAACCCGACGGCTTCTACTCGGAGCGGGACGCAGCCCGCGCCCGCCTCGAACACCTGGAAAACCTGCTGCTCTTCTGGCCGTTCATGGCCGTGGTGGACGGCTTCCAGCACTGGGCCTACCTCAACCTGCCGGCCGCGCTCGACCCGGCGCAGTGCGACGCGCAGTGGACGGCGCTCTGGCAGCGCTTCATCCGAGGTGTGGATTGGAGCGGGCTGGACGACGAGCTGGCGACCGGCTGGCAGCGCAAACCGCACATCTTCGACTCGCCGTTTTACTACGTGGAGTACGGCCTGGCGCAACTGGGCGCGGTGCAGGTCTGGCGCACCGCGCTGACCGATCCGGCCGGGGCGGTGGCCGCCTATCGCCGGGCGCTGGCCCTGGGCGGAACTGCGCCGCTGCCGGAATTGTTCGCCGCTGCCGGCGCCCGCTTCGCCTTCGACGCTCACACCTTGGGGACAGCGGTCCGTCTGATTGAAACGACTCTGGAGGCCCTCGAGGCCCAGGTGGCAAGCGCCGCCGACGGGAATCGGTGAGCGCCGGACTCGGATGTATCTGCAACGACTGCAACGGCTCAAGGCCTTGCTCGCGGCGCAAAAGCTGGACGGCGTCGCGGCCATCGCCGGGCCGAATCTGTTCTATCTAACCGGGCTGTCGTTCCATCTGAGCGAACGGCCCACCCTCGGGTTCTTCCCCGCCAGCGGCGACCCGGTGTTCGTGGCCGGCCGGCTGGAAGAATCGAAACTGCGCGACGGCCTGCCCTACGCTGCGCGCACCTTCACCTATACGGACGCCGACGGCCCGGCAGCCGCCTTCCGCGCGGCGGCGCAGGCGCTGCGCCCGGCTCACCTGCGGCTCGGCGTGGAGGCGCGCCGGATGCGGGTGCTGGAGTTGCGCCTGATCGAAGAGTCTTTTCTCCGGCCCGACCTGGTCGAGGCCGACGGTGTGTTGGCACGCCTGCGCCTGACGAAGGACGAGTTCGAACTGCAAAAGATGCGCGCTGCCGTCGCCATCGCCGAGCACGCCCTGACCGAGACGTTGCCGCTCATCAAAACCGGAATGACCGAGCGCGAAGTCGCAACCGAGTTGATGCTGCAGACGCTGCGCGCCGGCTCGGACTCGGAACTGCCCTTCGCGCCCATCGTCGCCTCCGGCCCCAACAGCGCCCTGCCGCACGCCACCGTCACCGACCGCGTCCTCCAGCCCGGCGATTTGCTGACGATTGACTGGGGCGCGGCCAGGAATCATTACGTGGCCGATCTGACGCGGACGTTTGCCGTGGCCCAGGCGCCGCCCGCGGAGCTGCAGACGATTTACGAACTGGTGAAGGGCGCGAACGCTGCCGGCGTGGACGCCGCCCGTACAGGCGCCACCTGCGCCAGCGTGGACGCCGCCGCGCGCCGTCTCATCAGCGACGGCGGTTACGGCGACTACTTCATTCACCGCGTCGGCCACGGCCTGGGGCTGGAGGGCCACGAAGATCCCTCCCTGCACGGCAATAACCTGACTGTGCTGGAGACAGGCATGACCTTCACCATCGAGCCGGGCATCTACCTGCCGGGCAAGGGCGGTGTGCGGATCGAGGATGACGTGGTCGCGCGCGAACCCGGCGGCGAAAGCCTGAGCACCCTACCGCGTGACTTGCAGGTGATTGGGAATTAAGAGCCTATCTCGAAACCCAGGCCTGGCGAAGGCAATGCCCTCGTCAGACCTGCCCCGCGGCCTGTGCGCCTATTCGTGGTTACTCACTCATCAACACCTCAGTCATGAATCTCTCGATCCGCCCCGGCGCTGAACCGTTCTATCTGCCCGGCGGCCCGACCGGCGTCCTGCTCCTGCACGGCTTCACCGGCGCGGCGCGCGACGTGCGTCCCATCGGCGAGGCGCTGCACGCCGACGGCCTGACGGCCCACGGCGTACGGCTGGCCCACCATGGCGCGTACGGCCCGGACCTCAACCGCGCGCACTGGCGCGACTGGTATGCCTCCGCCCTCGACGGCTATCACCTGCTGCGCCAGAACTGTGAGCGCCTCTTCGTCATCGGCCTCTCGATGGGTGGGACGCTGGCGCTGCGCCTGGCCGTCGAGCTGCCAACGGCGGGCATCGTCACCCTCAGCATGCCCACCCACCTCTACTATCAACGCGCCGGCTGGCGCGCGCGGTTCGCCGGCCTCTACGGCACACTGTTCCCGTTCATCGTCAAAGAGAACGCCTCCAGTGTGGATTACACCGCCGGCTACCCCGTCTTCCCCACACTGGCCGTCCAGCAGTTCTTCAACCTCATGAAGGAGACGGATGCGCTGCTGCCGCGCATCACCGCGCCGGTGTTGCTCGTCCATTCACGCGCCGATGACTTCATCCCACCGGAGAACATGCCCTACGCCTACCACCGCCTGACCAGTGCGCCGCGCGAGATGCTCTGGCTGGAGCGCAGTGAGCACGTTGTCACGCGCAGCGGCGAGATGAGCGTGCTCCTGGCCCGGCTGCGGGCCTTCATCCGAAACCCTGCGCCGGACTCGCCCGCATGACGCGCGATAACCGTTTGATGACCGTCTCCCTGCTGCTGTGGGGCCTGGGCGAAGGGCTGTTCCTGTACTTCGAGCCGCTCTACCTGCGTGAGTTGGGCGGCGACCCGGCGGCGGTGGGCACGGCGCTCTCCCTCGCCGCGCTGGCAATGGCGGCGACGCACATCCCTGCCGGCTACCTGGCGGACCGCGTGGGGCGCAAGCCGCTCATCGTCGCCGGCTTCGGGCTGGGCACGATCGCCGCGCTGGTGATGTTCCTAGCGCGCGACTTCTGGCTGTTCACGCTGGCGCTGGCCGCCTACTCGTTCACCGGCTTCGCGCTAGCGCCTCTCAGCGCCTACATCGCCGAGGCACGCGGGACGCAGAGCGTGCAGCGCGCCCTCAGCCTGGTGTACGCTGGCTTCTGGGCCGGCACCATTGTGTCACCCACGCTGGGCGGCTGGATCGGCGATACCTTCGGGCTGCGCTACGGCTACCTGGGCGGCTTCGCGGCGTTCACGCTTTCCACCGTGGTCGTTGCGCTGACGCGCAATCAGCCGGTGGTCGCCGTTGTACACGGCGCCGGCCGTTACCGGGCGCTGTTCGGCAACCGAACCTTCCTCAGCTACCTAGCACTGGCTTTCGTTGCGCTGCTGGCGATGCAGATCGGCCTGCCCTTCATGCCCAACTTCGTCGAGGAAGTGCGCGGCTATGACGTGAGCGTGGTCGGCGTGCTCGGCTCGATCAGTTCGGTCGGCATCGCGCTGGCGAATACCCTGCTCGGCAGCCGTTCGCCGCGCGTCGGCTTTCTGCTGGCGCAGGCCTTCATCGTCGGCTCGATGCTGGTGCTGCTGCTCGTTGCCGGCTGGCCGGGGCTGGTCGCGGCCTATGCGCTGCGGGCCGGCTGGTCGCTAGCGCGCACTATGGTCTTAGCGCAATCGGGCCGACTGGTGGGCAAGGTTGAGAGCGGGCTGGCCTATGGCCTGGCCGAGACCGTCGCCGGCGGCGCGATGATCCTCGGCCCGCTGTTCGCCGGCTGGCTGTACGGCTGGAATACCGCCGCGCCATTCGTTGTGAGCGCCGCCTTGCTGCTAGTGATGCTGACCCTCACCTGGCGTTTTGCGCCATGCACCGACTCACACACCGAAGAGGCTCTGGTCGGGCCAAGGCCACGCGAAGCGGAGATGTAGGCGTTCCTGGCGGTGGCTGAAGTGAAGTATACTGCGCCCACTTCCCAGCTCGCCCACCGGAGGCGAACACCGTGAGCAACCTCAACCTGAACGCAGGCAATGGCCTCGCCATCGGCGGCGATGTCGTCGGGCGGGATTTCGATAGATCATCATGGTGCGGGGCAGCAACAGGTTCGCCTATTGACTGACGCGCCTGGGCTGAACACGATGGTGACCGACCCGTTCCGCGCGCCGCTGGTGTACCGCCTGCCCGAGATGAAGGCCGTTGACACGCGCCGCAACCTCGTCTATCGCCATCTGCCGGACGCCGAGCTGTTATTGGATGTGTACGCGCCGCCCGGCCTGATCCTCAGCGCGGCGCGGCCCGCGATCGTCTTCATCCACGGCGGGCCGGTGCGCGCCGATCAGCCGCTCAAGCCCAAGGACTGGGGCCTCTTCACCGGCTACGGCGCTCTGGCAGCGGCCTCCGGCTTCATCGGCATCACCTTCAACCATCGCTTTTTCGATCTCGCCCACCACTTTCAATCGGAGAGCGACGTGTTGACCGCCCTGGAATACGTCCGCGTCAATGCCGAGGCGCTGCATGTGGACGCTGACCGGCTGTGCCTGTGGGCGTTCTCCGGCAGCGGGCCACGCCTCAGCCCCTTCCTGCGCGAGCCGCACGTCTACGTGCGCTGCCTGGTCGCCTACTACGCGCGGCTGGACACGCGCAGCGAGCACCCGGAGACGCTGGCGACGCTCTCGCCCCAAGACCTGCACTGGCTCTCGCCAGTGATGGCGCTGCGCGACCGGGGCGCGCTGAGCACGCCGCTGCTCATCGCCCGCGCCGGCCTGGACCGCCCGGCGCTCAACCAGACCATTGACGCCTTCATCGAAGCCGCCTTAGCCGTGAACGGCGACCTGACCGTGCTCAACCACGCCGCCGGCCGCCACGGCTTCGACTTTCTGGACGACACGCCGCGCACACACGAAATCATCGCGGCCACGCTGGCCTTTATCCAGCACCGCCTGCGCTGATCCAGACGATACTCCCCACACTTCTACCCCGGAGGCCCCACCATGCTTGTCGCCGAGCGAATGACCCACACCCCCATCACCATCACGCCGGATGTGTCGGTGCCCGACGCGCTGCGCCTGATGCGCGACAAAAAAATCCGCCGTCTGCCGGTGCTCGATGCCCACGGCGCTCTCGTCGGCATCGTCTCCGACAAAGACCTGCTGCTGGTCGCGCCATCGCCGGCCACCACCCTGGCGATCTGGGAGATCACCGACCTGTTGTCCAAGCTGAAGATCGAAAAAGTGATGACGCGCAACGTGATCACCGTGGCCGAGGATACTCCCCTCGAGGAGGCCGCCCGCATCATGGCCGACCACAAGATCGGCGGCCTGCCGGTGATGCGCGCGGGCCGGCTGGTCGGCATCATCACCGAGACCGACCTGTTCAAGGCTTTCCTGCAGATGCTGGGTGGGCGCCGCCCGGGCGTGCGAGTGACGGCCGTCGTGTCGGGCGCCAAAGGCACTCTCGCCAGGATCAGCAGCGCCATCTTTGCCGCCGGCGGAAACATCGTCGGCCTCGGCCTCAGCGAGGCGGCAGACAGCACCGAGGCCGAATGGCATGTGACGTTCAAGGTGCAGGACGTGCCCCGCGAGAAACTGGTGGAGGCGATCCGTCCGCTGGTCAAAGACATCCTGGACGAGCGCGAGATGTAGCCACACTGCGCCGCCCGACGCCCGATCGCAACCGGCCGCTGCTTGACGCCCGTGGTATACTGATGCCATGAACGTTCTGGATACCGCCCGATCCTCGATGTTGATGCGTGGCCTGCCGAGGTGCGGCCGGCGCCGAGGCGCCGTCTCGCGTTCGGGTTAGTCACGCACGCTTGCGCCTGACCCCGGCACAAAACCGCCAGCCTCGGCTGGCGGTTTTGTTTCCCTGCCCCACCCCTCTCCCAGCAGGAGCGGGCCGGGGGTGAGGGAGAAATCCAAGTACAATCGCACAATTCCGTTGGGAGCCTTCTGCCATGACCGAAAACATCCTCGTCTGCATCGCCTGGCCGTATGCCAACGCCGACATCCACGTCGGCAACATCGTCGGCTCACACCTGCCCGGCGACATCTTCGCCCGTTACCACCGGCTTAAGGGCAACCGGGTGCTGGTCGTCTCCGGCTCCGATGCGCATGGCACGCCCATCACCGTCCGCGCCGACGCCGAGGGCAAAACGGCCGGCGAAGTCTACGAGTACTTTCACCGCCGTTTCCTGGAGCTGTTCAGGCGGGTGGGCATCACCTACGACCTGTTCACCAGCACCCACACGCAGAATCACTTCAAGGTGGCGCAGGACATCTTCCTCAAGCTGAAAGCCAACGGTTACCTTTTCACCAAGACCGAGGCCCAGTGGTACTCACCGTCCGAGAAACGCTTTCTGCCGGATCGCTACGTGGAGGGCACGTGCTATCTCTGCGGCTACGACAAGGCACGCGGCGACCAGTGCGATCGGTGCGGTAATCTGCTGGAGGCCACCCGGCTGATCAGCCCGCGCGCACGCGCCGGCGGCAGCGCGCTCGAATTGCGCGAGACGGAGCATTTCTACCTCGACCTCGCCAAAGCCGCCCCGGCGCTGAAGCAGTGGCTGAGCGAGGACAAGGAACACTGGCGGCCTCAGGTGCTCAACCCCTCGCTGGCGCAGACCGACGACCTGCGCGAGCGGGCCATCACCCGCGACCTGGACTGGGGCATCCCCGTCCCACTGCCGGGATGGGCCGAGCGCGGCAAATGCCTGTACGTCTGGTTCGAGGCCGTCATCGGCTACTTCTCCGCCTCGATCGAGTGGAGCGCGCTCCACGGCCAGCCGGAAGCGTGGAAAGACTGGTGGTACGAGCCGGGCGCCAAGACGGTCTACTTCATCGGCAAAGACAACACGCCCTTCCACACCCTGATCTGGCCGGCGGAGCTGCTCGGCATCGAACGGCTATATGACGATGACCCGGCCAGGCGCCTCAACCTGCCCTACGACGTGCCGGCCAACGAGTTCCTGAACCTCGAAGGCCAGAAGATCAGTGGCAGCCGCAATTGGGCGGTCTGGGGCCTGGATTTCCTCAACCGCTATGACGCAGATGCGTTGCGCTATTACCTCACCGCCATCCTGCCGGAGAGCAAAGATGCGGACTGGGCGTGGGAGGAGTTCGTACAGCACAACAACAACGAGCTGGTGGCGACGTGGGGCAACCTCGCCAACCGCGTACTGACGTTTTGCTACCGGCACTGGGAGGGGCGCGTGCCGGACGTCGGCGAGCTGCGCCCGCAGGATCACGAACTGTTGGCAAAGATCGAGGCGGGCTTCGAGACGGTGGGCCGGCTGATCGAAGGCGTAAAGCTGCGCGCGGCGCTGGAAGAAGTGGTGGCGCTGGCGAGCGAGACCAACCGCTACCTCGACGCCGAAGGGCCGTGGTTCCAAATCAAGCAGGACCGGGCCGCCGCCGGCCAGAGCATCTACACGACGCTGCGCGCGATCGACTCGCTCAAGACGCTCTTTGCGCCGTTCCTGCCGTTCTCGTCACAGAAGCTGCATGAATACCTCGGCCACGGGGGACAACTATTCGGCACACAAAAAATCATTACCGTCACCGATTCGCTCGGCGCCCACGACGCGCTGACCTACGACGGCGCAGGCGCGACAGGCCGCTGGCAGCCGAGCGAACTTAAGCCGGGGCAGGCGCTGCGCCCGCCTCAGCCGCTGTTCAAAAAGCTGGACGAGTCCGTGGTGGCCGAGGAGAGGGCGCACTTAGGGCTAGCGGCGTAAATCTTTGAAGCCAGCGAGCAGGCGATGACTCCGGAGACGCCCACGCCAACCCCGGGGCAGGCCGCCCGATTCAGCTGGGTAATGCCCGCCGGCCTGCTGTTGGCGCTTGTCCTCAGCGCCTGCGGGCCAGCGCCCACGGCCACCTCGACGCCCACCGCCCTCGGGATTACGCCATCCGCCACCCCCACGGCGCTGCCGCCGCGAACACCGTACATTCAACCGCCACAGCCCAGGCCGTCGCCGACCGACCTCGTTCTCTCACCCTATGCTCGGAAGGCGCCGCCGACGCCGGAGGCCGGCGCTGTGCGGGTCAATGGCTTGCAGTTCAGCGATCGGCTCACTGGCTGGGCCTGGGGCAGCGCCTATGACCGCGAGCGCCAGACCCACTGGGTGGTGTTGTTTCGCACCGAAGATGGTGGTTTGACCTGGCAGCTGGTCCCCGCGCCGGACCTCTGCGCCAACCACGAGACAAGGCTGGCGGGGAAGCCGATCGCTCTCGAATTTCGCTTTCTCTCACCGGACGCCGGCTGGATCGGCGTTCACGACGATCAGGCGGACGAGGAGGCCGGCCAAAGCGGGCGTGTGGCCAATGCTTACTACACCACGACCAATGGCGGGAATACCTGGGAACGGCAGGCCGCCGGCGCGGAGGGGCTGCCACCCGTTTTGCCGGAAGAAAATGGTTGGCGTGTCGTGCGCAAAAATTGTGTCGAGACCCCGGCTGATGCCGGGCTGGCTTGCGACTTCGAGATCTGGTTCATCAACTCAGCGCAACGGTGGGAACGCTCGGATCTTTTGCAGCGGGGCGCGCACTTCTGGCTCGCGGCACAGGCTGCTCGGGGTTGGCTATTGTTTACTTCAGGCCCCGCGAGCACATTATCGGCCCGGCTTTTCCGCACCGATGACAACGGCCAAACCTGGCGTGAACTGCCGGCCCCGCCGTTGCAGCACGAGGTCTACGTCGCCGACTCGCCGTACGCTTTCCTAAGAGCCGCCACGCCAGAAACGCTCTGGCTCATCGCCGGACATCCGGTAACGGGCGTGGAGGGCACCAAGGTTATCTATGTGTCGAGCGATGGCGGAGAAACGTGGGAGCTGCGGGCGCGGGCCGGGCTAGGCCAGGATCAGGCCGTGGGCGAAATCTCCACCCGCGGCTATCTGGTGGATTTCATCGCTCTCTCGCCAACGACTGCCTTTATGAGCCTGGGTCGAGAGGGTGGCGTGGACGGCACATTTGATGGCGGACGTTCGTGGCAGACCGTGCTTCCGTTCGAATTGGCGCCCTGGGCGGGCGCCTTCGCTTCCGCCGATGACCGACATGCCTGGGTTGTGACCCGAGAGGCCATCTTCCTCACGGTGGATGGCGGCCGCACCTGGGCGCCTGCGGGGCAGGTGCCGGGATTGCCTGTCTCGACACTCCCTGCAAGCGGGACGCCGGTCACGCCGCCGCAAGCGACCGCCCCCCGCCTGCCCTACCCTGACCCAGCCGTGACACCGCCACCCACCGCTTACCCTTAGCCCTCAGCCGCGCTAAGTTTCCGGCGCTCGTTTTGGCTGCGGAAACTCCGGTGCACGCTGTGAGACCCAGACGACGGGCGGCCGGCTCACGCTCTTTTCGAGTTTGTCATACAGCGCCTCGGGCGCGCAGCCGGCCTGTTCCAGGATGGCGGCGTCCACGAAAATCGGCGCCTGGAACCGCAGCGCCAAGTTCAGCCCGTCACTGGGACGGGCGTCCACTTCTTGCGCTCCTGCCTGAGTGCGCACCAGCAGCGTCGCGTAGAACACTTCCTCATGCAAGCGAGCGATGGTCAGGCGCTCAATGCGGGCCTGCGCTGCCTCCAACAACCGCGCGGTCAACTCATAAGTCAGCGGGCGCGGCGCGGATTGTCGCGCGAGCTGTAACGCGAGCATGTCGCCCTCGTGCGGGCCGACCCAGATCGGCAGCACGCGCTCGCCAGCCTTCTCCTTGAGCAGCACCACCCGATGGTGGAACTTCTCCGCCGGTGGATGGGGCAGTTGTGTTGCCGAAGCCGCCGGCCCCGACGCTGCCGCCCGGGCGGCTTCGAGCACGTCCTGCGGCTGGTCGCGCAACAGGATGATCTTCTGGTCGGGGGCAGCCTCGGGATTTTGGGTGCGCACGATCACATCCTGAACAATGACTTCGATCATGGTCCTCTCCTTGGTTGGCCTTGCTCTGGGCGGAGCCAGAGCCGGTGAAGGCTCCACGCTCAGCTCCCGGATGAGTTGGGCGCGCAGCTTTTCGCGCGCGCGGTGCAGCCGCGCTTTGACCGTGCCCAGCGGCGAGCCGGCCAGCACGCCGATCTCGTTCAGCGTCAGCCCGTCGAGATAGTGCAGGCGGACAACGGCCTGCTGTTCGGCGGGCAGGGCCTCCAGCGCACGCAACACGCGGCCGTGCAGTTCGTGCAATTCGGCGGCGGCTTCCGGCGAGGGTTGGGTCTCGGCCCAGGTAAAGCCCGGAGCCACGCGCCCGCCGTCCCAGTCCTCGAGCGAAACCGCACCCCGCCGCGCCCGCAGCCGCAGCCGCCCCAGGTTGAGCGCAATGCCGGCCAGCCAGGTGCCGAAGCGCTCGGGGTCGCGCAGGCCGTTCAGGCCGAGGTAGGCCTGGAGGCTGGCTTCCTGAACCACATCCTCGGCTTCCTCCGCATCGCCGAGCAGGCGCCGGGCAAGGCGGTAGGCCAGCGGGCGGTGGCGCTCCAGCAGATCGCCGAACGCGCGTTTATCGCCGGCCTGCGCACGCTCCACTCGCTCACGCTCCGAAAGCGCGCCGTCACTCGGCCCGGTGCTCATGCGTCTTCAACATGTAGTTGCCGTTCGAGGCGAAAAGGTTGCAACACCGACGACGGAGGACAGACCGCCGATCGCGGTCAACGGCCCGCCGTCAGCGGTCTCACTCACCCGGCGTGAAGAGCCGCCACTCCGGCGGGACGATCGAGCGCCACTCCAAGGTGCCGGCCTGCGGGAACATCAGCTCGGTGCCCGGCGGCAGGTGGTCGCGCAGGTGATCGGCGAACTCGGCCTCCTCGGCCTCGAGCGTGGCCCACAATTCGGCGACGGGGATACCGTGCTCGCCCAGGATTGCTTCGTCGGTGAGGAGGGGCGCGCCCGCGCGCAGGGCCAGGTTGACGGCATCGGTCGGTGTGAGGTCGAGCGGGCGTTCGTCGCCATCGGCGCCGCGCACCCAGAGCGTGGCGAGCGAGTCCGGGTCGGCGATGACGGCGCGTTGCACGCTCAGCCGGCCCTGCGCCAGGAGTTGCGCCGTGATATCGTAGATCAACGGGCGCGCGGGCTTTTGGCCGGCCAGCGCCAGCGCCACGCCGTCACCATCGTCGGCCCAGGCCCATAGATGCAGCAGGCGATCCCCATCGCGCTCACGCAGCAGCACGCGCCGCTGTGCGCCGGGGCCCGGCCAGCGCGCTTCTTTGTGAATTCGGACGATCACATCCTGCACGATGAGTTCGATCATGGTACACGCCTCCGGCGGTTATAATGCCCGACATGCTCCGGCCTGACAAGCCGGTGAGCGGGCGAGCGGGTAAGAAAGCGCTTTCCCACTTGCCCGCTTTCGGACTGGCGATCATTATCGCCGCCTACCTGCTCCTCGGCGCGCTCTACGCTCTCCACACACCGCCGTGGCAAGTGCCGGACGAACCCGCGCACTACAACGTCATCCGCCAGATCGCGCAGAACGGCGCGCTGCCCGTGTTGGAGAAGGGCGATTACGATCAGGCATATCTGAACCGGCTGAGCGGTGAGCGTTTCCCGCCCGACCTGTCGCTCGACCGCGTGCAGTATCAGGACTATCAGCCGCCCCTCTACTATCTGCTCGCTACGCCTGTTTTCCTGGCATTCGACGGCGCGCTCATCGCCCTGCGTCTGTTCACGCTGCTGCTTGGCGCCGGCGGACTGTTCGTCGTGTTTGCCGCCCTGCGCGAGCTTTCGCCGCGCCGCGACCCGGCGCTGGCGCTGACCGCCGCCGCGTTCATGGCGTTTATCCCGCAGCGCCTAGCGATGACGGCGGCCGTCAACAACGACGCGCTTGCGGAGCTGGTGATCGCCGTGGGGCTGTTCCTCGTGCTGCGCGCGGAGAATGTCAGCGATGAGCCATACGCCCTCATCCGCGGGCGCCGGGGGGTGGCCTGGCTCTTTGGTGTGGTGCTCGGCCTGGCCTTTCTGACGAAGGTGCAAGCTTACGTGCTGGCACCGGTGTTTGCGCTGTACGTGTATCTCCGGTGGCGGCGCGTCCCGCCGGACGAGCGCGCCGGCGTCCTGCGTTGGGGGGCGCTGGTGTTTGGCCTCGGGCTGGCGCTGGGCGCGTTGTACTGGGGCCGCAACTTTTTCGTCTGCGGCCCGTTCGACGTGGTATGCGGGAACTGGCACAACCAGGTCGTGGTCGGCCAGCCGACCACGACCGAGTGGATCGCACGGTACGGGCTGAGCAGCACCCTCGAGCGCTTCTTCACGTTCACCTTCAAAAGCTTCTGGGGCGTCTTTGGCTGGATGGGCGTGTTCATGGATCAGCGTATCTACCAGGCGCTGGCGGCCTTCTCGGGGCTGCTGGTCGTGGGTTTTCTGTGGGCGGCGCGCGGCTGGCGCAATTTGAACGCTGCGCAGCGCGAAGCGGCACTGCTGCTCTCGCTCGCGGCGGCGGTGACGGCGGCGCTGTATCTGTACTACAACATCAGCTTCGTTCAGCACCAGGGCCGCTATCTGTTCCCGGCGCTGGCGTCGCTGAGTGCGGCGGCGGCGGTCGGGCTGTGGCAGTGGGGTCGCTGGCTGGAGCAACTGACGCGCGTGCGGCTCGGCTGGCTTGTGCCGCTGGGCGCCGCGCTGGCGCTGGCGGCGTTGAGCGGGCTGGCGCTCTATCGGTTCATCATCCCGGCGCTGGGGTAAGCAAAGTTTGGCGAAGACAATGCCTTCGCCAGACCCGAATCAACCCGCCAAGGCGAAGTTTAGAGGGCGGTTTGCCGATTTGTGTGTAATTTCGTAGGCGCGGCTCTCAGACCCGCGCCTACAGGCCGAATTACACAATTTTCGGCATACGGCCAGTTTAGAGATACTAAGGCAACGGCCACGCAGCGTGCAGTTTGCGGATCTCCGCAATGACCGCCTCCGGCGTTTCCAGCGCCGGGAGCCGGCCGGCGCTCAATCGCTGAAAGAATTCGATCGAGAGGGGATCGGCGCCCAGCAGGATCACCGGCTTACGGGCCTTGAGCGCCAGGGCAATTTCGCTCACCGTCCCCGGCCCGCCGCGCCCGACGGCGACGATCACATCGCTGGCCAGCACATTGAGATTGTTGCGCGCGTTGCCCAGGCCGGTGGGGATCAGGATGTCAACATCCGGGCTGGGCGCCGCGTGTGCATCGGGCAGCAGGCCGACCGTCAGGCTCCCGGGCACTTCCTTCGCGCCGGCGTTGGCGGCCCGCATGACGCCTGCATCCCGGCCGCCGGTGAGCAGCACCCAGCCCTGTTCTGCAATCAGCCGCCCCAGCCGGTGGGCGGCCTTCTCCGCCGAAGGCTCCGCCCCCTCCCCCGGCCCCATCACCCCGACGACAAAACGTCGCATCGTCTGCCTCCTGTGTGTGCGCTCTATCGAACTCTAACACCGACATCCCGGCTCCGCCACCCCGGCCTGGGCTACAATCCACCCCACTTTTTCTTTGGAGGCCGCATGGCAGCTGATCCCGAACTCTTGGCAGGGGTGCCCCTCTTTCAATTTCTCGACGAGCAGGAACGCGCCAGCCTGGCAGCGAACGTGGACAAGCTTAAGTTCTCCGCTGGCCAGATTATTTTCAACTCCGGCGACCCCGGGGATGCGATGTACGTGGTTGTCGCCGGCGAATTGGAAATTTACTTCAAAGACGCGACGGGCACGAAAATCGTGCTCGAAACCCCCGGGCCGGGTGAGTTCTTCGGCGAGCTGGCGCTGCTGGACGAAGGTTCACGCACCGCCAACGCCCAGGCGGTGACGGAGGTCACAGCCCTGCGCGTGGATCAGCAGGACTTGGACCAGTTGATCACGAAGTATCCGCACGCCGCCCGGGACCTGCTGCGCGCGATGGGCCGCCGCATGCGGGTGACGGCCCAGTTGCTGCGGCAGACAGCCTCGCGCAACATCAACGTCATCGAGGAAAAAGAACGCACCGTGGTCGAGAAAGCCGCCGACTGGGTGGCGCAATTCAGCGGCAGCATCCCGTTTCTGGTGATCCACGTCGTCGGGTTTACGGTCTGGATCGTCTGGAACGAGCTCGCCGTCGAGGCCGTCCGCTTCGACCCGTTCCCTTATGGCCTGTTGACGATGGCGGTGTCGCTGGAGGCGATCATCCTCTCCACGCTGGTGCTGCTCAGCCAGAATCGGCAGATCGAGAAAGACAAGGTGCGCGCCGACATCGAATACGAGGTCAACCTGAAGGCCGAGCTCGAGGTGATGCAATTGCACGAAAAAGTGGACCGGTTGAACGAATCCGTGCTGGCGCGGCTGGCAACGCTCGAGAAGCAACTCAATGGCGCTCGCCGCGGCCCGGCATAGTTACGGTGCCGCCGTCGGCCTGATCTCGCGCCAGGTGCGCCCGCCGTCGGTAGTCTGCACCAAGGCCTTGCCCTCGGCGGATTCGGCCACCGCCCAGCCCACCTGCGGCGAGACGAAACTGAAGCGTCCCGTCCAATTCACGGTCTTGGTCTGGCGCAGGGTCGCTGCGCCATCGGTGGTGGCGAACAACGCGCTCGGGCTGTCCGGGCCGGTGTTGGTCAGCACCCAGCCGGTCGTCGCATCGAGGAAGGCCGCCGACTGGTAATCGCCCTGGAGGGCCTCTGCCGTCCAGGTCTGGCCGCCATCCCGAGTGCGATACAAGAAGGCCTTTGGCTGGCTCGTATTGAGGTCGAGGCACTCCACGGGAAGCAGGCCGGTGCGCGCGTCGAAGTAAGCCGGCGCCTGCACGCCGCAGGCCAGCGTCTCGCTCTGGAACAGGTCGGGGGCAGAGGCCGGCGCGGGCAGTTCCACCGGCGTCCACGTCTGGCCGCCGTCGGCGGTGCGGTACAGGTACGGCGCGCCGGGCTGTACACCAAAGCAGTCGCCGGTCACCCAGCCGTTGTTCGTATCCGAAAAGATCAGCCCGGTCTTGGCGCAGCTCTGCTGCAGGTTGTCCGTGTAGGGGTCCACCAGCTTCGTCCAGGTTAGCCCGCCGTCGGTGGTGCGGTAGACGTTCACATAGTCGTGGCTCATCCCTGCGCCGACGTGCGCCATCAGCCAGCCGGTGTTGATGTCCACAAAGTGTAGATCGGAGGGCAGGTACAGCTCCACGTCGGTCAGGTCGAGCGGCGCGCCGGCCTGCCAGGTCTGCCCGCCGTCGGTGGTGCGCCAGACGTTGGCGGGTTGGAAGAGCGGGCCGCCGGTGCGGTTGTAGTAGGTCACCCAAGCGGTGCGTTCGTCGAGCGCGAAGAAGGTCGCGCCCTGGCCGATCTCGGCGGTATCGTCCCGGGGCTGAGGCGGGCTGACATCGCGCCAGGTCGCGCCGCCATCCTGCGTCTGCATGAGGTGGTCGTCGGGCGCGCCGGGCGCTTCGGCGATGGCCCAGCCGGTCCGTTCGGTCACCATGCGGATGGTCGTGATGGTGATCGCGCCGGTGGTCAGGCGCGCGATCGGCTCGATGACGGGGCCGCCGGCGGCGCTGGTCGGCGTCGGGGTCGGCGCGTTGGGGTCGGGCGTCTTCTTGACACAGATGGTGCCGCAGCCGCCGGGGCAGCCATCGGCCGCACCGCAGGCGTAGGTCTCATCGTCGGCGCAGGGCGGCGGTGTGCAAAACGGTGGAGGCGTCGGTGAGATGACTTTGGGCGCGTCGGTCGGCGCGCCGACCTGGGGGGCCGTCGTAAAGGTGGGCACCAGCGTGGGGATATCGCCCTGGCCGGGTGCGCAGGCGGTCAGCGCCAATGCGCCGCACAGTAGTGCACCGCACAGCAGCCACAGTCCCGGGCGGCGTAAATTTCGAGGCATCTTCGTTATCTCCTGCTTGCTACCGGCACAGAACGCGAGGGATTATAGCATCGGCACCTTTGCCTGCTCTTGAAACGCAAACGGGCCGGGAAGTTGTTCCCGGCCCGTTCACAAACTGTTGCGGCGCGCGTGGATCCGCGTCGCGCCCGTCTTTAGTTGCCGCAGGGCGCGATGTTGCGCCAGTTTAGCACGGTGTCGTTCGCGGTCCGCGTGCCGGTCAACCCAATTGAGCGAACACCTCATCCCCCAGCCGCACCGTCACGGGCGCGTCCCCGGCCAGGCGCAGGTAGTAGCCGCGCATCCCGGCCTGCAGAAACTGCACGCTGGCTTTGAGCGTGTCGCCATCCACACGCCGCCCAAGCAGGTACCCGGCGAACGGCCGGCACGGCTCCGCCACCAGGACATTCTCCAGCCGGACGAGCGCGCCATTCGCCGTCTGGATGACCAGCCCGCCCGCCAGATCGCTCAATGCCACGCGCCGGCTCGTCTCCACAAGCACGTTCTCACCCCCACAGCCGAACGGCACGTGCTCGCCGAACCGTCGCCGAATCAGCTCGTAGTGATGGGTGAAGCCGACCGAGAGCGCGTTCTCATTCTCGACGTTCTTCGTTTCGGGATGCCGAGCGTTGTGGATATCGAGGAGGACCGTGCCGTCGGGAAGCTGGGCCTCTGCACCGTGCGGCGTCAGCGTCAGCGCTCGCACCGCCAACAGAGGGGCCGGGTCATAGACGCGGTTGGGCTTCTCGCCGGTCTTAAGCGCCGCGCGCTGAATTTGCAGGTGGACGATTTTGCCGAGAGGGATCATGACGGCTCCTGTGCACGCCCGAAGTATAAGCCGCGCTTCAGACGCCGGTCAACCGCTCTGCCAGGCGCAGCGCCAGCGCCTTGACGTTCGTCTCTTCGACGCTGACCGGCCCGACGCAGGCCGGGCAGCCGTCGCGGCAGGGACAGGCGGCGATCAAGTCGCGCGCGCCGCGCAGCAGTTCGGCGCGCAGCTCGTACATTCGCTCGGCCAGGCCCAGGCCCTCCGGCGCACAGTCGTAGAGGGTGATGGTGGGCGCGCGCGTTTCCTTCGAGCGCGGCTCAGCCTGCACGCCCAAGTCGCGCGGGTCACACATCAGGAAGAGCGGGGCGACGTTGCCGAGCGCATTGGCGAAACCGCCCAGCGCCGTCTGCGTGCCGCGCTGCGCCTCCACGCGCTGATGGCAGGCCGCGCACAGGGTCAACAAGTTCTCCAGCGCATTTGCTAGCTTGTAATTTTCGTTCACGCCGGGGAGGTAACCGAAGGTGCGGAAGGGGATGACGTGATGCACGTCGTGTTGGCGCGGCGCCGGTGTCGCACCCTCCCCACCGGCCCCTCTGCCGGCGGGGGAGGAGAGAGCGCCTTCGGCCTTGCCGCAGTGACGACATTGGAAGCCATCGCGGGCGCGGGCGGCGTTGCGCTGCTGCTCCCAGTTGGGGCCGTAGTTGTTCGGGCCGACGCTCACCCCTTCCAGCAGCAGTTGCTTCACTAAGTCGTCTGGAAACCACAGCCAGTAACCGGTGGTCTGAAACTCGCGCGGCGGCAATTGAATTTCGCCGTAGCCCAGGGTCTCGTGCGTGTAACGCCGGACCTGGCGATAGGAGACGGCCTGTGCGGTGATCAGGAGTTCGCCCCAGGCGTGGGAAGGAGTGGCGGGTGAAGCGTGGAGGGTGGAGGCAGAAGCAGATTCGCTGGCGTCCACCACCTTTACGATCTCGATCTCGACCGACTCACCGGCCTCGGTGAAGAAGTCTACCTCGGTCGGTTGCGCCGTAGCCAGGCCGTTCTCCCAGTCGAGGTGCGTGATGAGATACTGGCGACCCTCATGCAAATATACGGCGCCAGCGTGGACGCGCACCGGAGCGGTGGCGCGATCCACCTCTCCGATTACTTGCGGCCGGGTATGGTCATCGGCCTGAACCTGGATGATGATGCGATCGCTGCTGACCGAACGCAGCGAGACGCTCTCCGCCGGGTAGGCCGCGCCCACCCAGCGGTATGCTCCGTTCTTCGCGTGAACTTCCCCCGCCTCCACCAGCGCTTCTAGCAGCGCGGGCACATCCTCGAACCAGCCGAAAGATTCGCCGGGCCTGAAGGGCAGCTCGAACACCGCGCAGCGCAGGTGGTCGGCGAGCAGGCCGAGGTTGTCGGGATTGATGAGCGCGTGCTCGGGCGAGCGCTCGAAGAGATAGCGCGGGTGCGTGGCGATGAACTGGTCGAGGGGCGCAGCTGAGGCGATGAGCACGACGGCGGACGTTTCGCTGCGCCGGCCCGCGCGCCCGGCCTGTTGCCAGGTCGAGGCGATCGTGCCGGGGTAACCGGCCATCACCACGGCGCCCAACCGGCCGATGTCCACACCCAGTTCGAGCGCGTTGGTGGCGACTACGCCGCGCACGACGCCTTCGCGCAGGCCGCGTTCGATCTCGCGCCGCTCCAGCGGGAGGTAGCCGCCGCGATAGCCGCGCACCGATTGCCGGTCACGGCCTGCCTGTTCGGCCTGATCACGCACATAGCCGAGCAGAATCTCCGTGGCGTGACGTGATCGCGCGAAGAGCGCCGTCTGCACTTCGTCCCGCAGAAACTCACCGGCCAGGCGCTGCGCCTCCAGCAGGTACGAGCGGCGCAGGCCCTGGGTGAGGTCCAGCACCGGCGGGTTGTAGATGATGAAATGCTTCTCCGCGCGTGGAGCGCCATCGTCATCCACCAGCGTCACCGGCGCTTCGATCAACTTCTCGGCCAGCTCCTTCGGGTTGGCAATCGTGGCCGAGGCGCAAATGAACTGCGGCTGCGAGCCGTAGAACGCGCACAGGCGCCTGAGCCGCCGTAGTACATTCGCCAGGTGCGAGCCGAAGACACCGCGATACACATGGAGTTCGTCGAGGATGATGTATTTGAGATTCGAAAAGAGAGATTCCCATCTGGTGTGATGCGGCAGGATTCCGGCGTGCAGCATGTCGGGGTTGGAGATGAGCACGCCGCGCTGTCTGCGGATGGCGGGGCGTTGCGAGGCAGGGGTGTCGCCGTCATAGAGACAGACAGGGAGGGGAAAGGGGAGAGCTGAGATCAAGGTCGAAAGCTCGTTCGCCTGGTCCTGCGCCAGAGCTTTGGTAGGAAAGAGATACAGGGCGCGCGCCTCGGAGTCGGCGAGCAGGGTGTGCAGGACGGGCAGGTTGTAGCACAAGGTCTTGCCGGAGGCGGTGCCGGTGACGACCGCGACGTTCTCCCCACTCAGGGCGGCGACGATGGCAGTGGCCTGGTGAGTGTAGAGTTGCGAGATGCGCAATGACTGAAGGCTGGAGATTAGAGATTTATCGAGCGCTTCCGGCCAAGGGGCGTAGCGGGCCGGGCGCGCAGGCAGGCGCTCCCAGGCGGTGACATTGTCCATGAAGGCACGGTCTAGGCGGAGGCGGTGAAGGGTCTGCATGGTGATTGACGGCGGACAGCCTGACTTGGCCTGGGCTGCTGACCGCGGCCTAACGCCATTCAGCTTCCGCCGGCGTTAAGCCGACGCGACGAGCAGCCACAGGCCGACAGCCAAGGCCGCGCCGGCAATCGAGCTGAGGAAATTGACCCAGTCATTGTCCAGCCAGCGCCGACCACGCGCAAAGCGGGTCGGCTGCCCGCAGGTATGTGTGGGATGACGCTCGGTTTCCTTGCCGCACTGCTCACAGAAGTAAATGGCCTGCACGGTCGCGCCCATCAGCGAGTCCGCGAAGGACCCTGCCAGGCCGGCAAGGGCGGCAAGCGGAAGGAGCAGAACAGTCGGGAACAGCGGCTGGCCGGCGGCGAAATCGAAGAGCGCGGCCACGAGTCCAATGAGCGCTGCGCCGGCTAGCGCCGCGCCCGAGCCCAGCCGCGTAATGCCGCCCGATGTTCCAACTTCTACCGGGCGGCCCGTGGTAATGAGCCGGGGCGCGCCCTGGGCCAACACGCCCAGCTCCGTCGCCCATGTGTCCGCGTTCACGGTCGCCAGCGCGCCGATAAAAGCCGCCCACCACAGCGGGTCGGGCCAGAGGGCATTGCCGAGGACACACAGCGCGCCAGCGCCGCCATTGGCGAAGACCTGCCACAGATCGCGCTGATGGCCCTTGCTGAACTTCTCCGCCAGCGTCGCCTTGCGCCCCTCTTTGTAGTGCGAGAGCGCGCTGGACGAGACGAAGAACACCACCAGCAGCACGCCCCAGGCCCACCCGCCTAGGCCAAAGACGATGGCCCCCACGAGAACAGCGCCGAGCGCGCCGGAGCGCGAGAGCGAACCGCGACGGTAAGCAGCAAATGAAATGGCGCCAGCCAGCAGCAGGCCGATCAGGAATTGCATCGCGGAAAAAGGCTGGGCCGCGCCTAGGGCGCGGCCCGCTGGCTCAGTGCGGCCTGGCGCCGTTGTGTTGGTCGTTTGGCGGCAGGCCGCCGTCGCCGTCCTGCGGGCCGGCGCTTTGCGGCGGCTCCGGGGCAGCGCCGCCCGGCGAGCGGGATGCCTCCGCAGCGGGTGGTGGTGCGAGCGAAGCTCGCGTCGGAGAAGCGCTACGCGCTTCTACCTCGCCGCTTGGCGGCGCGGCCAGCGGGTTGTTCAGTTCGGTGAAGGCCTGCTTCACGCCGGCGGCCACAGCCATCGTCATGCGTTCGATTTCTTCGGCGCGCTCTTTCTTCAGCTTCTCGGCATTTATCACTTTCGAGATCGCCTTCCAATAACCTTGCACCTGTTTCCTCACGCCCTCCGGGTCCTGCAAGCCATACATCGTCATCGTAAAGGTGCTGCCTTTCGCCCGGAAAGTCAAATCGCCAATGCTGAGAAAGCTCAGAAAATGCAACGGCTTGAAGATCGTGATCAGGGTGTTGATGATACCGATGGTATTGACCTCGGACGGGCCCTCGGCGGCGTCCTGCAGCGTAATCTGCACGCTTTCCGGCAGATTAGGCGCGGGGATGAGCCGATTGATGATGATCAGGCCTTCACCGTTATTGGCGTCCAGGTCCACCGTCATCATGACGGCGACAAAACGCGCCCAGCGCAGCAAGAGCGCCATCACCGCCGCCGTCATGATCAGCGCAGCAATGAAGATATTGGCAAGCCAGCCCCAGATGTAAAGCGCGGCCGTGACCGCGATGATCAGGAGGGTCGCCAGGAGCCAGAGCAAAAAATCGGGCCGCAGAAAGAGAACTGGCCAGAAGGGATAGTAAAAGATCTGGCCATGAGGTCGCTCCTGGCTGATAGCGACGGCGCTGAGCGGTTTGTCGGACTTGGACGGATCGGCGGTGGAGGCGGGCGACTTAGGAATGACTTTTGGATACCTCGTCGGCCGGGACCTCCTTGCCCGGCCGCTTGAGGATGGTGTTGCGGATAAAGAAGTAACCAAAGATCGTCAGCAGGCCCCACGAGCCGAAGGAGAACGTGTTGAATTCGACGCCCTCCCAGCTCCAATACAGCAGGCTCCAGAAAATCATGATCAACAAGACCATGATGCCGTTGTAGGGTTGGCCCCTGCCCAGCCAGGTGAGGAAGTCTTCCGAGGGCGGGGGCGACGGATGCATCACCTGCCGAAAGCTGCGATACGCCAGGAAGGGCAGGGGCAACGCCAGGAAAGTAATGACAAAGGTCGGCGGGGTGACTGCCTCGAACCACAGGTAGGCCAGGTACCACACGGCAGCAGCCAGCCCCCAGGCCACCAGACCGAGGATCGTGAGCACGGCGAAGGTCAACAGCGAATTATCCTGGGCTGGGCGATTTTGGTTCTCCATGGTTACCTCCTCGAACGAGCGCCGAGTCGCTTACGGCAAACGCAACTCCAGCCCAACCGGGATGAGGTTGGGATTGGCCAGCCGGTCCCGGTTGGCGTCAATCAACGCCTGCGGCGAGAGGCCGAACTGACGCGCGATGCTGTACAGAGTATCACCCGGTTTGACCACGTAGGTGCCCGGCGGGCCCTGGCCCGCAGCCTGCGCGCCCTGGGCGGAAGCGCCCAGCGCCTCGGCTACCGGCGGCGTCAGCTCGGTTTCCGTCGGTCGCACCGGCTCCGGCAGGTTCGCCGGGAAGAGTGTGCCCGGGACGGTGTAGGGCCCGCCATTCTCCTGCCAGCGCCCCTCCCCCAGGAGCTGGTTCAGCGTCGCCGCGCGCAGGCGCAGGGTGAGGCTGCTGAGCGCGAACTCGGGGAAAGACTGGACGGTGACGGAAAAGACATCCTCCGGCTGTATCAGGCGCGCCGGCCCCTCGAGTTTGTCCCCAACGGAGAGCCTCAGCCCGGCCAGGTACTCGGCGGCGCGGCTCGGGTCGGGCGGCTTACTCGGATCCGGCGAAAGCCAGACGTTCAGCATCGCCCAACGTTTACGCGCGTAGGCCTCGTAGATGCGCGCATTGCACTGGAGGATCAGGCTGTCTGCCGCGGCGATCACATCACTGGCCTGGTTGATGTCCTGATAGTTGGTCTGCGATTGCACCATCCGGTTGTAGAGCGGCAGGCACTTATCCAGTTGGCGTTCCAGCCAGAGCGCCAGCATATCGCCGGAGTTTTGTTGCAGGGCAGCGCGCACCTGATTGTTGACGTTTTGGAGGCTGACGCCGAGCGCCAGCGGTTGGCCAGCGGCGTCCAGGCCGCGCCATAAGAGCAAGCCACCCTCAGATAAGGGTGAACTGCGGATGTACGCCGCCGGGCGCGCTGTGGCCGTCGGCTGCGGCGTGCCGGGCAGCGGGGTCGGCCCCAGCGTGTTGAGAACGACCGGTGTGATGACGGCCCCGCCGCCGCCTGTGACCGGCTGGCCGTAACCCAGCCCGGAGGCGACTTCCTGGCCGACGCGGCCCCAATAGGCGAAACTCTCGGTGCGCGCCGTGCGCGCAGTCTCACCGGCCATGCCCGCCAACAGATCACCCAGCCGGCTGCGGTTAAGCTGGGCGCTGGCGAGCAGCAGGATGAAACTCGCAAAGCAGATAAGCCCAATCCCCACCACGGAGCCGAGGAAGGCATCAACCGTTTCGCTGATCTTTTTCATAGCGCTTTCGTCTCCACAATCGTTCAGGCTTCGTCGGCGACGTTCCCAGCAAGGATGGGATCAGAGTGAGACACCCAATGCCAATAGCTCATTCGGCGAATAGAAGAGCAACAACCAGGCACGAAAGACACGATACGCGGTGCGCACGACCGTCCGCCGCTCCGGCTGCTGCACCTGTGGGGCGAGAACGCGGACGGCCTCGGCCAGCGGGCCGGGCAAAGCGGACGCGCCGTAGCCGTTCTGCAGCAGGGCCTGCGTCGTCATCAGGCCGAGCACGGGCGTGGGCACCAGGCGCTCGACCGGCTCTTCGCCCAGGGCCGTCATCGGAGCTGTGATCGGCTCGGGCATGGCCGGCGTGACCGCCTGGGCCAAAGCCTGAGGCGCGCCTGCCGACGCAGCAGCTTGCCTCGGCAGGTATGCGCCGTACTCGACGCTCGCCGCTGCCAGCCGCGTCATCCGATCCTGCAACACATTCCAATACCACTGATACCGCTCCACCTCCCAGGCGCCGGGATTGTAGCCGCACAAAGCCGACCAGACATCACCCGTCGCGTACCAGCTCCCCCAGCACCCGCTCGTCGTCAGATACCGGGTGGTGCACTCGGCCACGACCAGCGGGTCGTTCCACACATCCTTGGCCGGAAGGTCACCGCACAGCCCACCCGCCGCAAAGTGCTCGGGCAGAATCTGCGTGCGGCCCACCGCGCCTGCCGATGATCCGTATAGATCTTCGGCGCGAATCACTTTGCCTAATCGCAGGCCAAGCGCCTGGAGATCGGCGCTGGCGGCGATGGCGCGCAGCCCTTCGCGCTGGCGCTGGGCCGTGCGCGAGATGCTCAGACCGAGCACGAAGCGTTCGTACAGGCTGACCGGCCAGCGCTCCACCACGACGTCCCAGGCGCGGAACGTTCCGTAGGGGCCGGGCTGAGTCGGATCAATGCGGCCCCACACCTCGGCGTTGGTCTCGCCGAAGGGGATAGCCGCTGCCGCCTCGGGCGGGAACACCTTGCCGACTTCGCCATCGCGAAGGACGCTCACGGGCCGGCCCTGCGAATCGCGCGCCACAGCGACCTGGTAAAAGGCGCGCAGCAGCTGCCAGTCCGGATAACCCACCGCCCGCGCCATCTGTTGGTAAGGTAAATCGGCAGCCGAGTAGGCGCTCCAATGCGGTGCGCTGCCCACGCGCCAGACGGGGCCGGCCGAGGCCAGCACCAACATCAGCAACAGCGAGAGCCAGATGCCGGCCTTGACCAGGGAGACAGCGCCCGGGCCAAGCACAGGCCGGGGTTGAGCGCGCTCGGGGTGAGTTAGGCCACGTAACACATAGGCGGCCAGACTCAGCAACACCAGCGGCAGCGCCCAGCTCCGGAGCGGCTCCAGATATTCGGGCCGCAGCCAGTTGAGTTCCCAATCGGCCTCGCGCTCGAGGTAATTGGGAAAGATCGCCGGCAGATACCGCGCCTGGGCCAGGCAGGCCGCATTCACCCAGTAGCGACCCTGCACATACCATTGAGGGCAGCCGATCTCGCGCCGCTCCTCGGGCCGGGCGTAATACCCCAGGCTAAGGTGGGTATGGGCGCATTCCCGCGCCAGCGGCGCGCCCGAGGGCACTCGCGTATACTGCCGCCGGGAGCCGCTGATACTAGCCTGAATTGACGCTTCACACAAATGAAAAGCCAGCATCTGCCAGCCTGCGGCGCTGCCGAGGCACTCCACGGCGACGAACGTGCCGCCGCCGCCGTAGGTGTCGCCCTCGGCCAGGGTCCAGGCCAGGCCGTCCTCCGGGCACATGCTGCGCAGCACGCCGTCCGGCCCGCGCACATCAATGCCGGGCACTTCGGCGTCCACCCAGTGAATCTGCCCGTCGGGCACGTTGGGGCGCGGCGGCGCGCTGAAGACCAGAAAGCTTTCGAGCGGCTGTGAACTGGCGTAGGGGGAGACGAAAGCCGGCGCGGCGCGCGGCAGAGCGACTTCGGTCGGCGGCTCCTCGGCTGGCAGTGGTTCGGCTGCCGTGGCAAGCCACGCGCTGAAGGCAATCCCCGCCACCATCAATAGGGATAATCCGAAGGTCAACCGCATGCCCATACCGATCACTTCAGCAGGCCAGCATTAGACGTTATAAGAAATAGGGTTTTTGGCATCATCGCCGAAGCGCACGTTTGCGATGGCGGACACGCAAATTGTGCAAGCCCGTTGCCGTTTCCATGAACCGATCCGAACACTCAGGCTGGGTATTGCGTAAGGTGTCTTTGACACACCGCGAACGCTTGATGCCAGCGATCGCATGCTCGACTCTGACTCGCACC
>JBBIQY010000052.1:0-27976 GCA_037442085.1 Anaerolineae bacterium | reverse complement strand
GCCGGTGCGCTCGGTGGAGGCCGGGTTGTACGGCGATTGTGGCGAGGTGACTGCGCCGGGCAGGCTGGTCCACTGCAGATTGGCCGTGTTGGTGATGAGCTGGCCCGGCTCAACGCCGGCGTTGAGCGTGGCGCGGAATTGCAGCGTGCTGTTGGCACTCAGCGGGAAGGCGACCCAGGTGGCGGTGAGCACGCCGCCGCTCTCGATCAGCGTCGTCGGCGGCGCGCCGCCCGTATGCGCGAAGGAAGCCGGCACATAGGTCAGGCCGCTCGGGAGGATGTCGGTCAGCACCACATTGAAGGCGTCCGCATTGCTGGGCGCGGTATTCGTGATGCGTAATGTGAACGTCACCGTGTCGCCGGCGTCCACGTTCGTCGTCGGAGAGGCCTGCTTGGTGAGCGTCAGCGTCGGCTCGACGATGGTAGCGTTGGGCGCGCTACCCGTGAGCGAGCCGGTGCTGTGCGTGAGCACGACGCTATTGTTGCGCTGGCCGCCGCGGTCGTTGCCGCTGCTGTTGAGCACAACGGCCGTGTAGGTCAGCGTCACCGTCTCCGCGACGGCGTTGTTGGTGTTCGCGTTGGTGAGCGTGCCGAAGTTGAAGACGGCCACACCGCCCGCGCCGCCGATGAGCGGGTTGCTGCCGCCTGCTGTGCCATCGTTGAGCAGGGCGGCAAAGCCGCCGGCCAGGCTGGTGGTCACGTCGGGCGAGGCGGTCACGGTCAACACATCCACAAAGGCCAGCCCGGCGTCGAGCGTATCGGTTAGCACGACGTTGAGCATCGTCCCCTCGGGCACGGTGAGCGTCACCGTATAGGTGATGATCTCGCCGATGGCGACGTTGCTGCCGGTGGTGAACGCCTGGTTCGTGCCGGCGATGGTCTTGGCGCCCTGTATGACACGCACTACAGTGGTGGCCGAGTTCGTGGCGCGGTAGTCGTTCTCGTTTCCGCCGGGATCGCTCGTGTTGCCGGTGCGCTCGGTGGAGGCCGGGTTGTACGGCGATTGTGGCGAGGTGACTGCGCCGGGCAGGCTGGTCCACTGCAGATTGGCCGTGTTGGTGATGAGCTGGCCCGGCTCAACGCCGGCGTTGAGCGTGGCGCGGAATTGCAGCGTGCTGTTGGCACTCAGCGGGAAGGCGACCCAGGTGGCGGTGAGCACGCCGCCGCTCTCGATCAGCGTCGTCGGCGGCGCGCCGCCCGTATGCGCGAAGGAAGCCGGCACATAGGTCAGGCCGCTCGGGAGGATGTCGGTCAGCACCACATTGAAGGCGTCCGCATTGCTGGGCGCGGTATTCGTGATGCGTAATGTGAACGTCACCGTGTCGCCGGCGTCCACGTTCGTCGTCGGAGAGGCCTGCTTGGTGAGCGTCAGCGTCGGCTCGACGATGGTAGCGTTGGGCGCGCTACCCGTGAGCGAGCCGGTGCTGTGCGTGAGCACGACGCTATTGTTGCGCTGGCCGCCGCGGTCGTTGCCGCTGCTGTTGAGCACAACGGCCGTGTAGGTCAGCGTCACCGTCTCCGCGACGGCGTTGTTGGTGTTCGCGTTGGTGAGCGTGCCGAAGTTGAAGACGGCCACACCGCCCGCGCCGCCGATGAGCGGGTTGCTGCCGCCTGCTGTGCCATCGTTGAGCAGGGCGGCAAAGCCGCCGGCCAGGCTGGTGGTCACGTCGGGCGAGGCGGTCACGGTCAACACATCCACAAAGGCCAGCCCGGCGTCGAGCGTATCGGTTAGCACGACGTTGAGCATCGTCCCCTCGGGCACGGTGAGCGTCACCGTATAGGTGATGATCTCGCCGATGGCGACGTTGCTGCCGGTGGTGAACGCCTGGTTCGTGCCGGCAAGCGCCTTGCCCAGGCCGGCAGGCGCGATGGTCGTGGTGGCCGTGTCGGTCTGCGGGGTGGGCAGGTGATTGGGGCCGCCTTCCGTGCCGGCGTAGCGCGTCAGCGACGAGGTGTTGGGGATGACCTGCCCCGGCGTGATGCTCGGGTCCAACTGCAAGTCGTAGGTGAGGATAACGATGTTCAGTCCGTTGGTCGCATCGTGGGCCTGGCCCGCGCCCTGGTTCGGGCCGGGGTCGTTGATTTGCAGGCCCGCGCCGAACAGGTCATCGGCGGTGTTGGGCAGGCCGTCCGGCCCTCCGCCAAGGCCGGTGAAGCCGAGCACGGAGCTCGGGTCGCCGTGTGAGACGCGCAGGTTGAGGCCGCCGGGCGGGATGATGAAGCCGGCGGGCAGCGTATCGGTGATGGTGATGTCGAACGCGCCGCGCGTGCTCGTCCCCGTGTTCTGAATCACGATGGCAAACGAGACCAGGTCGCCGGCATCCAGGCCGGAGACGTTGCTGTTGATCGGGTTGGCGCCGAGGTTGGTGGAATTGATGACGCCCGCCCAACGCGCGCCCGGCGTGCCCGGCGCGTTGAAGGTGACGGGGCCGGGCGGGTTCGGGGTGAAGACGGCGGCGGCGGGATTCGAGGTCGCGATGATGGCCTTCGTGCTCACCAGCACCGGTTGCGTTAGGATGATCTGCACGATGGCGTCGAGCCGCTGGTCGCCGGCGTTGGTGGTGGACTCCGTTACGCGGGCCTGGTTGGTCAGGAACAGCCCGTCGGCGAACGGGTCGTCGGAGACGGTAACGGTGAACAGCAGGTCAATCTGCGTGGTGGTATTGGCTGGGTCGTCGAAGTTGCCGTAGTTGAAGATAAGGGCGTTGTTGTTCGCGTCCACCGTGAGGCACGGCGTGCCGTCGCCGGTCGCGCCGGGCGCGAGCGGGCAGCCCACGGCGTTCCCGGCCAGCGGGCGGAAAGTCTCGCCTGGCCCGAACTTGTACACACCGGGGGGCGGCGCCGTCGTGCTGATGGTGTCATCGAAGACCCAAGCGTTGGGCACGCCGTTAGCATCGGGGTCGGTCACACTGAAGATGGGCAGCGGCAGGTAATCGGTGAGGACCAGGGCTTCGAAGTCGCTGGTCGGCAGGCTGTAGGTCAGGCGATAGGTAACTGCGTCGCCGGGACGCACGCGCAGCGGCGTGGCGAACGAGGTGCTGCCGTTCAGCGCATACAGGCTTTTGGCGAGCGTGCCAAAGGCGATGGTCACGCCCGCGCCGCTGCCATCGGCCTCCAGTTGGCCGGTGGGCGCGAACGTGCCGGTGTTGAGCACCGCGCCTTCCACTGTAACCGTGTTGCTCAACACGTCGCCGTGATCCACGCTCGCATCGCCGGAGGGGTAGGTATCGCTGAAAGCATCCTGGATGACCGTGCGGAAGACGAGCGTGCCGGTCGTCGCGCCGTCGTCGTAAACGCTGCAGAGCGGCGGCATGCTGCCGGCAACGGGATCAATGCAGCCGCCGACCAGCCGCCCGTTCTGCCCGCGCACCACAATCTCATCGGAGACCCGGAACGTGACGGTGGTCGAGCCGTCGGTCGCCGGGTTGGGGTCGTTGCCGATGGCTGACGTGTCCACGGTAAAGTTGGCCGCAGCCATCGGCGCGGCGGCCAGCGTGTAAGCATTGCCGTTGAAGAGCAGCGTGGGCGTGAAGGTGTTGTCCCAGCGCTGGCCGTCGGAGAAAGTGTCGGTGATGACGACGGCGCCGAAGGCAAAGAAATCCGAGACCTGGAAATCGAGCACGTACTCGAGCGTATCGCCGGGTGTTGCGCCCGCCGGCCCTGCGTTGTTGACGATGCTCACCCTTTTCTGTATGGCGATGGACTTGTCCACGAGCGTGTGATCCACCGTGCCGACGCTGGCGGTGGTGGGCGTGGCCGGATCGCGCGGATCGAGCGGATCCCACAAGCCGGAGGCCTCGCCGTTGTTGGGCGAGGTCGCATCGTCGCCGGAGACCGGATCGAGGACGTTGCTGCCTACCGCGTTGGCGTGGGGGATGAAGTAGCGGAACGTGACGCTGGCGGAGCCGGCCGTGAGCGTCAGCGGCCAGGTCACCACCAGGTCGTTGTTGGGCGGGTTGGCCGCCGCGCCGACGGTGGGCGTTTGCGTCACCGTCGCGCCCGCCGGGGCCGTGCCGACCACGTTGAAGAAGGCGACGTTGTTCGGCAGGAAATCCGTGAGGGTCAGGTTACCCACCGGCTGGCCGCTGGGCCAGGTCGCGGTCAACGTGTACTCACGCGGATAGTTCGGGCCGGTGGCGGTCTCGTCCTCCGGGCCGTTGTACGTTTTGGTCAGCGTCAGCAGCGTCGGCGTCACTGCGGCCGAGGGCATCCAGTTGACGGGGTTGGTGTCGGCGCTGGAGAGGATGGTCGCGTCATACGGCGGGCAGCACCAGTCGTTGGTGGGCGTCGCGCCGAAGCGGTAGCCGCCGCGCGCGTACACCGCGAGCGGCACGTTCAGATCGGCGTCGCTGCTCAGCTGGGCGTTGACGGTCACGGTTGCCGCCGGCTGATCGGGCGTGAAGGAGCCGAACGGCAGCTGAATCACGACGAGCCTGTCGCCGCTGTTGCCGCACACCTGCAACGGCGCACCCGTGACCGGCGCAACGGCGTACGGGTGATTGACGCAGCCCGTTGGGCCGGGGCCGGGGAAGGTAAGTTGCACGACGGTGAGCGGCGCACCGAGATACGTCGCGCTGACGAAGTCGAGACCGTCGTCGGAGGCCGCGCCATCGCCATCCGCGCCCTCCACCGGAAAGACCAGATCAATGAATGGGCCATAGCCGATGTTGCCGGGCCCGGCGGGCGCGGTATTGTCGAACGTGACGCTGAAGCTGAAGGCCGCGCCGATAGGCTGCTGGGCGGGCAGGTTCAGGCCCACGCTGATGAGCGGTACGGCCTCAGCCGTTGCGGCCGGCGACAGGCCAAAGGCGGCGGCAAAGGTCGCCAGCACGACCAGGACGTGCAGAGTGAACGAGAAGCCGCGCCGCGCATAGACGGAGGCGCGGCCGGCGAGGGTAATCCAGCGGTGATCTACATGCAGTATGCCCATCTCCCAGAAGCAGAGTACTCGGAGGGCCGGGTATCTCAGCGGATTATAGAGGTGAGTTGAGGCTGCGGCAGTTGGTCTTGAGTTGAAGATGGTTGGGGTTCTTAAAGACCGTGTAAAGGACGCTCAAAGGCGATTGGCGGCGTGGCTCGGGTGTCGCCTGGAGTAGTCGGCCACGGCCTGGCGGATGTGCCCCACCAGCTCTGCCGAGCCGATATCTTTGAGCAGATACTGCAGTGCGCCGGCGCGGCGTGCGGCCCAGCATTCCCATTCGGTGGGATAGGAGGTCAGCACGATGATAAGGCTGGCCGGGTAGTTCTGCGCGATCCAGTGGATCAGCTCCAAACCGCGCCCGTCGCGGCGCTTCGATTCCACCAGCACCACGTCGGGGCGCAAAGCAGGCACGGCCGCCAGGGCCTGCTCGGCCCCACCCACATCCCCGACGACGCTGATATCCGGCGCGTAGCTCAATCGGTGGCGCAGAGCCTGCCGCACCGCGGCATGGTCGTCTACGATCAATACTCGGATCACCTGAGCCATGAGGTTACTTTAATCAAAGCTTACCGGCCGACTCAGTAACAGCCTTCCTGTGATTTCTCGATAAACGTCATGGCATTTCTGCGGAATGTCATATGAATTCGGGACAAATGTCCCTACACTTCACCCTGGGCTTGTGGGAAAATCCGCCCAAGCTTTGGCCAAACGGTCAGAGGCCGGGCACGGCAAAGGCGATTGCCCGGCCATGCATGCGCTGCTTTTTATTCCCGCAGCTCTCAGCCGAATCGGACCTTCTTTGGATGTCACGGTTGTCGCTTGCCGGTTACGGCTTGTTCGGAACTTTAGTCGCCGGCCTGTTAGCTTTTGTCATCCTACGCCCGATTCAAGTCCTGCCGCGTATTACGCTGGCGCCGGGATTTATCGTGCTGGATCAGGACGCGCAGCCGTTGACCAGTGAAGACCTGCGCGGCGCAATCACCCTCTACAACTTCAGCTACGCGGCCTGCCGCCCGCCCTGCCCGGATACGCTGGCGGTGATGCAGCTTGTGCGTGAGCGTTTGTCCGAGCTGGATATGCTCGGCGTGCCTGTCCGCCTGCTCACGCTTTCGGTTGACCCGGCGCATGATACGCCCGAGATTCTGCGGGCGCTCGGCAAACGCTACGCCGCCGACTTCAAGCAATGGCGGTTTGCGACCGCCGAGGCGGAGCAGCTCAAGCATCTGGTCGGCGGCGGCTTCGGCGTCTACTACCAGGTGCAGCCAGATGGGATGATCCGGCTCGATCCGGCCCTCATGCTGGTAGATGGCAACGGCCTATTGCGAGCCGAGTATCGGACCGCCAGCCCGAATCCGGACATCATCCTGCGCGATATCCGCCTGCTCGCAGTGGAGGCCGTCAACAGCGTCGGGCCGGGCCGGCTGGCTTACGAGGCTGCGCATCTCTTTGTGTGTTATCCGCGCTAGGCGCGGAAGTCAACCCTACTCAACTTGGAGGAATTTATGGATCGCTTCAAATGAGTGCACCTATACCACTATCGCGAGACGAACGTGCCTACTCAACTTGGAGGAATTTATGGATCGCTTCAAGGCGCCACAGGGGACTATTGCCGTCGTCCTCATCTACCTGCTCATTATCATCGCCTTATGGGGCAACGCCTATTTCACGGCCCTGGCTCGAGGAGCGACGCAATGATCCACATTGACCGTTACGAAAAAATCTGGATCGGCTTTTCCGTCGCCATGCTGGCGGGCCTGTTCGTCGCGGTGACCGTCATGGTTTTCGGCTTCGGCATCCAACTGCCGGTGGATTTCGGCCGGGTGGATCCGAAGACCGTGGCGACGCCGGGCGTCTCGCCGTTCGGCGAGCCGGGCCTGCGCGAACTGGCTCCCGGCAAGTACGAGGCATACGTCCTGGCGCAGGCCTGGCGTTTTACGCCGAACGAAATCAAGCTCAAAGCCGGCGATACCGTGACGTTCTACTTCACCAGCACTGACGTCCAGCACGGCGTCAAGATCAACGGCACCAACATCAACCTGATGATCCTGCCCGGGCAGGTCTCGCGGTTGACGCACACCTTCAGCGCCGCCGGTGAGCACATCGTCGCCTGCCACGAATACTGCGGCGCCGGCCATCACACGATGTTCGCCAAGATCATCGTCGAGCCCTAAACGGAGGCGGATATGACCCTTTCCTTTGCCCGCGAAAACCGGATTACCTCGTGGCACTTCATCATCGCTTTTGCCGCGCTGGCCATCGGCCTGCTGCTCGGGCCGTTACAGGTTTGGGAACACACCGGCATTAAGGAGCTTAACTTCTACCCCTACCTGCGCGCCATCGGCATCCAGAGCTACTACCAGGGGCTGACGCTGCACGGCGTGCTCAACGCACTGGTCTTCACCATCTTCTTCATCACCGGCTTCCTCACCTTCGCCGCCACGCGCAGCCTGCAGAAGCCGCTGACGATCCCGGCGTTGAGCTGGACGGCGCTGATCGTCATGGTCATCGGCCTGCTGATGGCCGCCGTGCCGATACTGCTGAACGAAGCCACGGTGCTCTTCACCTTCTACCCACCGCTCAAGGCCAACCCCTTCTTCTATATCGGCCTGACGCTGGTGGTCGTCGGCTCGTGGATCACCGGCTGGAGCCTGTTCGCCACCTACCTGGCCTGGCGCAAGGAAAACCCGGGGGTGCAGACGCCGCTGATCGCGCTCGGTTCGCTGATCACCATGGCGCTCTGGCAGTTGTGCACCCTCGGCGTCGCAGTGGAGATGCTGACCATGCTCATCCCGTGGTCACTTGGCCTGATCCCGGGCCTCGACCCGCTGCTGGCGCGCACCTTCTTCTGGTTCACCGGCCATCCGCTGGTGTACTTCTGGCTGCTGCCGGCGTATGTTTCCTGGTACGGCATGGTGCCCAAGATGGCAGGCGGCAAGTTGTTCAGCGAGCCGCTGGCCCGGCTGGCCTTCTGGCTGTTCCTGCTCATCTCCACGCCGCTCGGCTTCCATCACCAGTACACCGATCCCGGCATCCCAGCCATCTGGAAGTATGTGCACGCCGGCCTGACCTTTGCCGTGTTCTTCCCGAGCCTGCTCACCGCCTTCAACGTCATAGCCTCGCTGGAGATCGGTGGGCGGGCGCGCGGCGGCACAGGCCTGTTCGGCTGGATTTTCCGCCTGCCCTGGAATGAGCCGTCCTTCGCCACGCAAACACTGGCAATGATCATCTTTGCCTTCGGCGGCATCAGCGGCCTGATCAATGCCTCGTACAACCTCAACCTGGTCACGCACAACACCGTCTGGGTGCCCGGCCATTTTCATATGACGGTGGGCACCGCCTCGGCGCTGACGTTCATGGCGCTCATGTACTGGATGCTGCCCATGCTCACCGGCAAGGCGCTGCGCTGGCCGAAGCTGGCGCTGGCCCAGGGCTGGACGTGGTTCATCGGCATGGCGCTCATGTCCAGCCCCCTGCACATCCTCGGCCTGCGCTACGAGATCCCGCGCCGCACCATGATCGGCGCGCTGCCCTACTTCAATCCGGAATGGTCGCCGTTCCTGATCGCGAGCGCTCTGGGCGGCACCATCCTGCTGATCAGCAGCATCCTGTTCTTCACTGTGATGATCGGCACGCTGGTTTCCAAGGAGAAGCTCGTCAAAGCCGTCGAGATGCCGGTAGCCGAAGCCTATCAACCGGGGCTGGCGCCCAAATGGCTGGACTCGTGGCGCCCCTGGCTGGCCGGTGCGGTGACGCTGGTGGTCATTGGCTATGGCCCGATGCTGGTCCAGCTCATCGCGCAATCGCAGTGGATCGTGCCAGGGCCGGCAGGCAGGTTGTGGTAAGCTCTCAGGCGCACTGAGGCGCTTTAGGGAGTCCGGCGAAGGCGATGCCTTCGCCGGACCCACAGTTTCAAGTTTCGAGATAAGCTCTCAAGGAGAAAAGATATTATTATGAGGAAGCTTTTGTTCGTGCTCGTAATCGGCGCGCTGACGCTGGCGGCCTGCGGCGGCGGCGGGGCCAGCGGCCCGGATGCCAATCGGGGCAAGGCTTTGTACGAGCAAAGCACCATCGGCTCGGCCAGCGCGCCGGGCTGCGTGACCTGCCACACCCTCGATGGCACCGTCCTGGTCGGCCCGTCCTTCAAAAGCTTAGCCACTCACGCAGAGAACGTCATCAACGATCCAGGCTACACCGGCTCGGCCAAGACCGCCGAGGAGTACCTGAAAGAGTCCATCATCAGCCCGAATGCGTACCTCAATCCGGGCTTTGCCGCCGGCCTGATGTACCAGAACTACGGCACGGAGCTGAGCGAGCAGGAGGTGAATGACCTCGTCGCCTACCTGTTGACCCTGAAATAACAGCGCCCGAGCCACCCCTCGACGGGCGGTTTGCCGATTTGTGTGTAATTTCGTAGGCGCGGCTCTCAGACCCGCGCCTACAGGCCGAATTACACAATTTTCGGCATACGGCCCCTCGACGAGACCTGCCGCGTAAATCCGGCAGGTCTCGTCTGGTTTGCGGCCAGGCCGTCGCTGACCGGCGGTCATTCAGCGCAGAAAGACACCGCAATCCGATGAAGATAGTCACTATGGGGGCCGACCCTGCTCCGGTAGCATGAATTGGACATCTTCGCTCGTCGTCCCGGGGCGGCGGCGTCTCAGTCAGCCGCCAACCAGCAACACCGTAGGCCAACAGGAGGCCCTATGCAAATTACTCGCCAAGCCGATTATGCGGTACGCGCCGTCCTCTATCTGGCGCAGTGTGGGCCGGGCGCGCGAGTGGCAACGGCGGAGGTTGCCCGTGAGCAGCACATTCCGCCGACCTTCCTGGCCAAGATCGTCTCGCAGCTATCCGCTGCCGGGATCATCCGGGCGACGCGCGGCGCGCGCGGCGGCATCACCCTGGCCCGCCCTGCTGCAGACATCAGTTTGCTGGAGATTGTCGAGGCCATTGACGGGCCGATGACGATCAACGAATGCACGAGCGACCCCAGCCTGTGCCCGATGGGCAATGATTGTGCGGTGCGTGAGGTCTGGTGCAACGTGCGTGCTGATCTGACCAAGCGGCTGGCCGAGACACGCTTTGGCGACCTGGTGAGAGTTTCGTTCGAGGAAGTCCCCGCTTGACGGACGAACGTCCGACCGCGTTAATCGTTTGCCGAAGCCAGGCGGGGCACGCGAGCCACGACCTCGGTGCCCCGGCCTGCCTCGCTGAGCACCAGGCATTCGCCCCCCACTGCCTGGATGCGGTCGCGCATATTCATGAGGCCGTGACCCACCCGCTGCTCGACGGTGTCTAGCTGAAAGCCTCGCCCGTTATCACGAAAAGACAACTCGATCGTCTCGGCGTGCTCCAGCAGTCTCACCTCCACGCGTGACGCACGGCTGTGCCGCGCGGCGTTGCTCAAAGCCTCCTGCGCAATGTGGAACAGCACACGGCGCTCCTCGATGGAGAGCGCCTTATCCGCCGTCGGATCGGCGCTGAACTCGACGTTCATCAGGGTATTGGCTTTGAACTCCGCCAGCAGGCGCTCCAGGCCGCCCACCAGGTTATTGCCGTCGAACAGGCGCGGGCGCAGGTCGAGGATGTAGGCGCGGATGTCGCGGATGGTGGCGTTCAGCGCATCAATCGCCCGATGCACGCGGTCTTTGGCTTCCTTCACCTCGCCGTCACTCAGCAGGCTGCTGACCAGTTCCAGGTTTAAGCCGACTGCGTAGATGGATTGGATGATGCCGTCATGCAGATCCATACCAATGCGCTGGCGTTCTTCCAGCACGCGCAACTGCTGAACCTTCTCGTACAGGCGCGCATTCTCGATGGCGATGCCGGCATGTGCGGCCAGCAGCTCGATGAGGTACTGGTCGGATTCGCTGAATTCGGCGGCGGAGCGTTTGTCGGTGAGGTACAGGCTGCCCATCAATTTGCCTTTGTAGCGGATGGGCACGCCGAGAAAGCTTTTCATCGGCGGGTGATGGGGCGGGAAACCCACCGAGCGCGGATGACGGCTCAGATCCGGCAGGCGCAGCGCCTGGCCCTCACGCAGGATCAGGCCGAGAATGCCATGCCCGCGCGGGCGCGCCCCGATACGCGCTTCTTCCTCGGCTGTCAGGCCGGTGGTGACAAACTCGACCAGTAAGTCGCCCCCGGCGTTAGGGACGCCGAGCGCGCCGTAGCGCGCATCCACCAGTTCCGCCGCCGCCGAGACGATGCGTTGAAGCGTCTCGGAAAGCGACAGATCCGACGAGATCGCCAACACGGCCGCATCGAGCGCCAGCAATTGGCGGCTAAGCTTATCCGGTTCGTCGCGCATCACAGCCTATTGTAAAATCGGTTCACACGCGCTGCAACCTTGCCCGTGAAACGGAGTAAAATGACGGCCATGCACAAGCAACGGATCATGTTGGTTGACGACCATGAAGTGGTGCGTCTCGGCTTGAAGGCCCTCATCGAGCGCCGCAGCGATATGGAGGTGGTGGCTGAGGCCGCCGCTGCCGGGGAGGCCATCACCAAAGCCCAGGCGCACAAGCCGGACGTGATTATCATGGACATCCGCCTGGGCGGCTCCAGCGGCATTGACGCCTGCCAGGCCATCACCGCGCAGCAGCCCGGCGTCAAAATCATCATGCTGACCAGCTATGCGGAGGACGAGCTGTTGTTCGCCGCCATCCGCGCCGGGGCCGCCGGTTACGTGCTCAAGCAAGCCGGCGGGCAGGAAGTCATCCGCGCCATCGAGACCGTCTCCCAGGGCAACTCGCTACTCGACCCGGCCCTCACCGAGCGCGTCTTTGCCGAAGTGCGCCGCGCCGCCAAGGCTCAGGAGGTCTCCGCCTTCTCCATGCTTACGGAACAGGAGCGCAAGGTTTTGCTGCTGGTAGCCGAGGGCAAGACCAATCGCGACATCGCCCACGACCTGCACCTGGGCGAAGGCACCGTGCGCAACTACGTCAGTAACATCCTCGGCAAGCTCGGCGTCTCCAATCGCGCCGAGGCCGCCGCCTATGCCACGAAGTACAATCTGCGCGAGTCGTTGTAACCCGGCGCCACTCAAAACCCCAAATGCAACAGGCGGCTGTGACCAGCCGCCTGTTTTGATCTCGGCAAGACCTTACCACGCCAGGGCGATTTCATCCCCCCGCCTTCAGCCGCTGGATGATCGCCTGCGCTTTGGCCTCCGCCTCGGCTTTGGGCAGGCGCGCCGCGCCCACCCCGCGATGCCCGCCGCCGCCGTACTCCGCAAGAAGCGCGCCCACGTTCGTCCGGCAGGTGCGGTTGAAGATGCTGTGCCCCACGGAGATGACTACGCTCTCCCCGCCCGGATGATCGGACAGGCGCACGGAGACGTTCGCCGCCGGGAAGAGGGTGTAGACCAGGAAACGGTTGCCCGCCGGAAACTCCACCCCGCGAAAATCGGTGACGACGACGTTGGCCTCCAGGCGCGAGTGCTCCAGCAACGCCTTGCGGAACGCCTCGTCCTCGCCGCGAATGCGGTCGGTGAGGCGCCTGACTTCGGGCAGGGCGAGGATTTCCTCAATCGGCCGGGTCTTGAGCAGATCCAGGAGCATGAGGAAGTAGGCCTCGCGGTCGAGGTCGTGCAGGCCGGTGCGCGGGTCAATGGTGTAGGCGAGCAGGACGTAGCCGGAGGGGTCGAGCACGTCCGCCTCGGTCAACTGCGCGCTGTCAATCCGGTCGGTGGCCTCCAGCAGGGCCGTGTACCTGTCGAGGCGTTGATCGCGCCCGTAAAACTCGTAGATCAACCGCGCCGCGCTGGGGGCCAGCCCGAACTTGCCCTTGAACTCGCCGGCGACGTGCGCGCCGCGCTCCTCCTCGGAGATGTGATGGTCGAACCACATGGCGCAATTGCGGTGGTAGGGCAGATTGGCGATGATGGAGTCCACAGGGATGTTGGCGGAGCCGTCTTGTATCTCTTTGGGATCGGTGAACTGGATGATGTCAATCCGCTCGACGGTGGAGAGCAAGACCGCACACACCAGGCCGTCCCAATCGGCGCGCGTAACCAGACGCATGAAAACCTTCCTGTTGAGCCGTAATCGTCATCCGCATTATCAGCCCGAATCCCCAAAAGCCCAGGCTCGGTTACAATGCCCCGCATGGAGTCGAAGGGCGCAACATTGAAACGACCGGGGCGGGGTTGCCGCCCGGCGCTGATGGCCCTGCTCGCCGCGCTGGCGTGTAACACGCTCCTCCCGCCGCGCCCGGAACTCAAATGGGATACCTCGCCGGACGCCGTCATCATCGAAACCTACGTGACCGGCGGATGGATGCCCATCAATTATCAAACGAACGCCATCCCCGATGCGCGGGTGTGGGGCGATGGCCGCATCCTTTGGGTCGAATGGAGCGGGGGCGGGCGGCGCGTCCTTGAAGGCCGCCTCTCCGAGGCGGAGATGCGGGCGCTGCTCCAGAAGATCTCGGAGGCGGGCTTCTTCGGCTGGGACGATTTCTATCAGCCGCGCGAGAGGGTGTACGACGCGGCCACGACGACGCTGACCGTCAACCTGCTCAACACGCGCAAGAGCGTCTCGGAATATTTCAGCGGCGCGCCCGCAAAGTTTCATGAACTCACAGCGTACCTGAGCGCCGGGGCGGGCGCGAGCGGCGCGGACTTCACGCCGGCGCGCGCCTATCTCACCGCCCTGCCCGTCGGCAACCTCAACAGCAAGGCCGATTACGTCTGGCCGGATGAGCGCGCCGGTTTCACCCTGGCCGAGGCCACGAAGGGGCGTTACATCGAAGGCGAGGCGCTGAAGTTTGCGTGGCAGGTCGTCAACCAGAGCCTCAACGCGGTGGTGGAGTCCGGCGGGCGGCGGTATCAGTTGCTGTTGCAAGTGCCAGGCATATCGTTGGAGGAACCGCCGTAGCCTCAAACGGACGCCCGCGGCGCCTTCGGCAAAGCTGCGAGCGCGAACGGAAGAGAACGGATTGTCCGATTTTGTCCGTGCGTCCGTTTCGCCGAAGGCGGTCCGTTTGCAACATCGGGGTTCGCGCAAGTCTTATCAAGAAAAGCAGAGGAGCCTTCATGTTCGACCCAGTCAAACTCGCAGAACTCCGCGCCGCGCAAGAGAAGTGGGAAGAGGTGACCCTGCACAATACCCTCGCCCGGATGCCGGAGCGGCAGGACAAGTTCATCACCACATCGTCGGAAGAAATCAACCGGCTGTACACGCCGCTAGACGTGGCCGACCTGGACTACTTGCGCGACCTCGGCTTCCCCGGCGAGTACCCGTACACGCGCGGCATCCACGCCAGCGGCCATCGCGGCCGGCTGTGGACGATGCGGATGTTCGCCGGCTTCGGCTCGGCGGAGGAGAGCAACGCACGTTACAAATACCTGCTCGCACACGGCAGCGGCGGCCTGAGCATCGCCTTCGACCTGGCGACGCTGATGGGTTACGACACCGATCAGCCGGAGGCGCTGGGCGAGTTCGGCAAGTGCGGCGTCGCGGTCAGTTCGCTCAAGGACATGGAGATCTTGCTGGACGACATCCCGCTCGACAAAATCTCCACCTCGATGACGATCAACTCGCCGGCCAGCATCATCTGGGCTATGTACCTGGCCGTGGCCGAGAAGCAGGGCGTGCGCTTCGATCAATTGCGCGGCACCACGCAGAACGACATCCTCAAAGAATACATCGCGCAGAAGGAGTACATCTTCCCACCCGAGCCTTCGCTGCGGCTGGTGGTAGATACCTTCGAGTACGGCGCGCGCCACGTGCCGCAGTGGAACCCGATCTCGGTCTCCGGCTATCACATCCGCGAGGCAGGCAGCACGGCGGTGCAGGAGCTGGCCTTCACACTGGCCGACGGCCTGGAGTACGTGCGCCGGGGCGTGCAGCGCGGCCTGGCCGTGGACGACTTCGCGCCGCGCATCTCATTCTTCTTCAACGCGCACAACGACTTCTTCGAAGAGATCGCGAAGTATCGCGCCGCGCGCCGCCTCTGGGCGCGCGAGATGCGTGAGACCTTTGGAGCCAAAGACCCGCGCTCCTGGCTGATGCGCTTCCACACCCAGACCGCCGGCGTCTCGCTCACCGCGCAGCAGCCGGAGAACAACATCGTGCGCGTGACGATCCAGGCGCTGGCCGCCGTATTGGGCGGCACACAAAGCCTGCACACCAACTCGATGGATGAAGCCCTGGCCCTGCCCTCCGAAGAAGCGGTGACCATCGCGCTACGCACCCAGCAGATCATCGCTGCCGAGTCCGGCGTGGCCAACACGGTGGATCCGCTGGGCGGTTCATACTTCGTCGAAGCCCTGACCAACAAAATGGAAGCGCAGGCCCGCGACTACTTTCGCCGCATTGACGACCTGGGCGGCGTGGTGCCGGCCATCCTCAAAGGGTTCTTCCAGCAGGAGATCGCCGACGCCGCCTACACCTACCAGCGCGAGATCGACTCGCGCCGCCGCACCATCGTCGGCGTCAACGATTACGTGGACGACAAGCCCGTCCGCATCCCCTTGCTCGAAATGGATCCGCAGGGTTACGAGCGGCAGGTGAACCGGCTCAAGGCCCTGCGGGCGACGCGCGACAGCGGGCGCGTCGGCCAGGCGCTCGACCGGCTGCGGATCGCCTGCGCCGGAACCGAAAACACCATGCCGTATTTGCTCGACTGCGTGCGCGCCTATGCCACGCTCGGCGAGATCGTGGGTGTGATGAAAGAAACGTTCGGGGTCTATGAAGAGCCGATTATGGTTTAAAGGCTGACCGCCGACCGCAGACGGTAGGCCGTGGTCGGCGGTCGTTCGTCAGCCGTCGTCAAGAGATCGCCTTCACCATCAACAACAGGCCGAGCAGCGCGAGCGGAATGCCGAGGACGGCGCCGAAGATCGTCAGGCTGAGGAGCGCGCCGATGACGAGCAGCACCGCCCCCAGCACGAAGGCGATGACGCGCCCCACCAGGCCGATGAGGAAACCGGCCAGCCCGAGAACCAGCCGGAAGGGCAGTAGCAGCAGCCAGATCAGCCAGCCGAAGAATGAGCGCCCTTCGTCCCGACCCTCGGGCCGTTGACGGCGAAAATTGCGGCGGAACTGCCGCCGCAGCAGGTGCGACAGCGTGCGTGTCATTTCAGACATGGCAACCTCCAAACCGTAGAATCTGAGGCAAACAAACTTGCCTATACACATTTTACGCATCACCGGGTCCGGCTGTTGCACCGAGGCCCCCGTGACAATTACCGGCGGCGGTGAGAGAGACCGTCACCGTTCGTGTTCAGGAGAGGGAACGTGCCGGACGAGGCCTTATTGGACCGTATCCGCGCCCTGCTCGAGGGCGACCGGCGCTGGGCGGCCTACGCGCTGTGTGACCTGGAGCCGCCGCAAGCGCAGTACGGGGAGTGGCGCGTCGCTGACACTGAGGACGCGCTGGTGCTGCTCTACCGAGAGTTTGCCACGCCGGTGCTGTTCGCCTTCGGTTCACCAGACGCCGTCAGCCGACTGCTGGCGGATCTCCACGAGCCGGAGCTATACCTGCTGATCCGGCCCGAACACCTGCCCGCCGTTGCTGCGCGTTACGCGGTCGCCGCGCCGACAGAGCCCGCGCGGCAGGCCGCTTCCATGGCAGCGGGACAACCCGCCGCCGAGCTACTGGCGATGTGGCGCATGATTTTGCAGATCGAGCAGTTTGCGGCCGCGACTGAACATGGAGGACCTGACTGCAGGCCGCTCGGCCCGGAGCATTTCGCGCAGCTGGAAAGGCTATACGCCGATGGCCATGAGACCGGCGAAGCGCCGGATTTCTTCAGCCGCCGGCAGGTGGAAGGAGGCGTGTTCTGCGGTGTGCGGGAGGGCGACGCGCTGGTCGCCGCTGCCGGCACGCATCTCTTCTCGACCAGGCTGGGGATCGGCGCGGTGGGCAACGTCTACGTGCGGCGCGACCGGCGCGGCCGCGGCCTGGGGCGGGCGGTCACCCACACGGTGACGGCAGAGCTGCTGCGCCGCGGCTTGCGCACCGTGGCGCTCAACGTGCGACAGGATAACGCCGCCGCCATTCGCGTCTACGAGTCGTTAGGCTATCGGCGCTATTGTCCGTTCTATGAAGGGCGGGCCTTTCTGAAATGATGGATGCTCCGTCAGTGGTGCTGAGCGTGCTGGCCGCGCTGTCCGCAGCCCTGTGTATCCGCGCCAACGACGCCGGCCCCGGCGCGCGCTGGCAGATCTACGTCTTCAAGCCGCTGGCGACGACGGCCATTTTGCTCATCGCGGCGCTCGCCCCGACGCCGGTCGAGAGCTTCTATCAAGCTGCCCTCGTCATCGGCCTGGGCCTGTCGCTGCTCGGCGATGTGTGTCTGATGTTTCCCGGCGAGCGCTGGTTCACCGCCGGGCTGGTCAGCTTTTTGCTGGCGCATCTCGCCTATAGCGCCGGCTTCCTCACTCGCTGGCAGTCAGAATGGGCGGTGGCCTGGCTGATCGTTTATGGCGCAGCCGGCGGGCTGCTGGGCCGGCTGATCCTGCCCGGGGCAGGCAGGCTACGCGGGCCGGTGGCCGTGTATGTGCTGGCGATCCTGACGATGGCCTGGCTGGGAGCCGGTGTGAGCGTGCCGGCAGGCGTAGGCGCGGCGCTGTTCGTCGTTTCCGATGGCCTGCTGGCCTATGACCGGTTCGTGCGCCAATTTCCGAGCGCGCGCCGGCTTGTGTTGACGACGTACTGGCTAGCGCAGTGGCTCATCGCTTTTTCGGTGCGCTGAACAGGCAGCATCGAATTTCGCGAAATTCGATGCTATCCGCCCCCCAGATCGAGTCGGTAGCCGAAGCCGCGCACGGTGAGGAGCAGACGCGGGTTGGCCGGGTCCGGCTCGATTTTCTGTCGCAGCAGCCAGACATAGCGACGTGCGCCGCCGGCCTCCGGCTGCTTGTAATCACCCCACACTTCCTGCGTCAGCGTCTCCTCGGAGACGGCCTGGCCCGCGTGGCGCAGCAAACACTCCAACAAACGAAACTCGGTGGCGGTGAGGGCCACCGGCTGGCCGGCGCGCTCCACGGTGCGCCGGGCCAGGTCAATGGTGAGATCGTTCAGGATGAAGGTCTGCCGCTCAACGGGCCGCGCCGCGCGGCTGCGCGCCAGCACGGCGCGGATACGGGCGGCCAGCTCGGCGAAACTGAAGGGCTTGGTCACGTAGTCATCCACGCCCAAGCGGAAGCCGCGCAGCTTGTCCTGCTCGGCGTCTTTGGCAGTGAGCAGGATAATGGGCACGTCGGCCATCTCGCGCAGGCGGGCCGTCGTCTCCCAGCCGTCCATGCCCGGCATCATCACGTCCAGCACCACCAGATCGGGCCGCGCCTGGTAGAAAGCGCGCATGGCTTCCGGCCCGTTGGCGGCCAACGTCACTTCGAACGCCTCGCTGGTCAGAAACTCGTCGAGCAGCCTGCGCAGGGTGGGGTCGTCGTCAACCAGGAGGAGTTTGGTGGACATGGCACGGTCAGTCGGTTTCAAGCACCAGCGGCAGTTCAAACATGAAGCGCGCGCCGCCCTCGGGCGCATCGGCGACGGTGATGTCGCTGTTCAGAGCGTGTAACAGCCGTCGGACCATGTACAGGCCGAGGCCGTGGCCATACACCGTCTGCGCATCGGCGGCGTTCAATCGCTGGAATTTATTGAAGATCACCTCGCGAAGTTCGAGCGGGACGCCGGGGCCATGGTCGCTGACGCTGAAACGCACACCGGAGGGCACAACCTCGACCTGCACCAGCACCTCGCCCTCTGGCGCGTACTTCAAGGCATTATCCACCAGGTGAAACAACACGCTGGTGAGCGCACGCTCGTCGGCCAGGACAGGTGGTAGCTGGGCCGGCAACGCGACGCGCACGCGCTCGCCGCCGGGCGCCGCCGCCCACTGCGCTTGCAGCGGCGCCAAGACCGCGGCGACCTCCAGCGGCGCGAGGGTCAATGGCAGGCGGCCGGCCTCCAGCGCCGAGAGGTCGAGAATCGTCTCCACAAAACGATTCAGGCGGCGGATCTCGGCCTGCACGGTCGTCAGATGGGCGCGCGCGCGCTCCGGCAATTCCGCCGAGCGCAGCAAAGCCAGTTCCATGCCGCCGGCGATGTTGGTGAGCGGCGCGCGCAGTTCATGCGAGACCAGCGATACGAATTCGGACTTGAGGCGGTCGAGCGTTTTCAGCTCTTCGTTCTGCAACGCCAGCTCACGGGTTTTTTCCGCGACCTTGGCTTCGAGTTGAGCGTTGAGGTCTTGCAGAGCCTGGCGGGCGGCGGAGGCTGCTTCGTAGGCCGCGATGAGCGCGTTCTGCTGGCGCTTTTGCACGCTCAGATCATGCGCCGTACCGGCCATCATCAACGGCGCGCCCATCTCATCGGGCACGGGCCGCAGCGAGAGGTACACGGGGAACTCCGAGCCGTCCACGCGGCGCAGGCTGATCTCACCCGACCAGCCGTCGGCAAAGACCAGCGGCCAGAAGCCGCGCGTGGGTACACGCACGTCGGCCAGGGGGGCTTCTTCGACGATGAAATCGAACAGCGTATGTTGCTGGAGCGCCCCGACAGACGGAAGGCCGATCGCGGCGGCGAAGGCGGGGTTGGTCAACCGCAGACGGCCTGCCCGGTCGCAGACGAAGGCCGGGTCGGCGGCATTCTCCACCAGTTGGGCATACTGGCGTAGCTCGGTCTCGCCGGCCAGCACGCCCTGCCGTGCCACCACGGCCAGTCCCAACAGCACCGTCATCCCAAAGGCAAAGGGATCGAGCCGGCCGGAGGCCTGCCAGTTGACGAGCGTATATGCGCCGAGGGCAAGGCTGGCGGCCAGCGGCAGCAGCGCCTGAAAGCGCCGCCGCCAGGGCGCCCAGGCGGTGAGGCGCCGCCCGCCCTCGACTTGGTCGCTGCTGCGTGCGGCGTAACCCAGCAAGGCAAAGCCGCCCAGCCGGCCCAGGTCGAACAGCGCGCTGGCTTCGATCTGGCCGCGCAGGTTGAGGTACGAGTAGGCCAGGTCGCCGATGACGAAAACTGTCAGGCCGGCGGCCAGCCAGCGAAAGCCCAGATGCGCACCGGCCAGATCTCGCGTGATGGCGACGTTGAGCAGGGCGATGATCAGCGCCACGTCGAGCGCCGGATAGAGCGCCTGCCACACGGCGGCGCCGAGAGCTTCGCTGTCGCCGGCGAAGGCGCTGAAGAAGGCCGGCTGGATGAGCAGCAGCCATCCCAGGGTGAGGCTGACGCCGGAGAGGATGCCCATATCGAGCAGGACGCGCAGACGACCGAACGGCCCAGCGGGCAGGAAGGGGAAACCGGCCAGCGCCGCCAGCGCCAGCAGATGCCCGGCCATGTAGACGGGATCGCCGAGCGAGGGCAATGACGCACGTTCGCCAGTGATAAGCCGCAGGCTCAGCCAGATCAGGCCACCCATCAGCCACAGCACCGTCGCCAGTCCGAGATAAGCCCAGGCGCGGCGGAAGTAGGGCGGCAACGCGGGGTCGGTGCGGCGGGCCAGCGCAGCGTGGGCCGCCAGTACGCCGAGTGGCACGGGGGTAAGGTGGCTGACGACGACTTGCCACAGGTCGCTGGCCGGGCGCACGGCCAGCCACATCAGGAGGTACAGGCCGCTGGAGAGGACGAACAGGCCCAGCCAGGAGGGCGGGGTCTGGGGCCACGCCGACCAACGCGGCGGGGAGGCAGAGGGGCGGCTTAGAGGCTGTTTCAGGCGCATCCAGGTCATTCTACAGCGAATCCCGAGCGCGTTTGCCGGCGGCCATAAAATGGCAGCCCGGTTCCCGCGCACCGCCGCAGGGCGCAGGAACCGGGCTGGCAAAAGAGACGAGCGGCGAGACTATGGTCGTGGCGTAGGCGCTCCCGGATTGAGGTAGCCGCCCGTGCAGTACGTCTCGCTCAGCGGTGGTGTGTAGGGGCACGGGATCGGCGGCGTGTTGGTCGGCGCCGGGGTGAAGGTGTTGGTCGGCGGCGCCGGTGTGTTGGTCGGGCGCGGCGTGTTGCTTGGCCTGGGCGTGCTGGTCCGGGTCGGCGTCGGCGAGGGGCCGATGGTGTTGGTCGGGCGCGGCGTGTTGCTTGGCCTGGGCGTGCTGGTCCGGGTCGGCGTCGGCGAGGGGCCGGCCGTGTTGGTCGGGCGCGGCGTGTTGGTCCGGGTCGGCGTGTTCGTTGGGCGCGGCGTGTTCGTGGCGGTCGGGGCGCTGGTGGGCACGCCGGGGATCACGTACAGATAGGCCCGCGGCACGATGTAGGCATTCGCCGCCGAACCGTTCGGCGGGAGGCTGAACGTGTTGCCCGGCCGCTTCCACGCGACCGAGAGGTTATCACCGCCGCCTCCATCCTTGTAGATGGCCTTGAGATAGTAGAAGCCGGCGGTCAGGTTCAGGACAGAAGACTGCTGCGAGCCGTACCTGTTCCATTCGCGCCAGCCGGTGTAGCCGGAAACGCTGGCGATCGTCGAGAGGGCGCCATCCCCCGGCGCTGTGAGCGAGGTCGGGTTGGTGCCGAGCGGCGCAATCTGGCCGGAAATCCGCAATTGGCTGTCGTCATTGCTGGCAACCCAGAACTGGTACTGGCCCGTCAGGGGGATGCACAGGAAGGCGCGCACCACGGCACCAAAGCTGTTGCTCAGGTCATCGTCAGCTTCGAAGTTGGGGACCGTCCAGCGCACATCGGGGTTGTTCGGATAGCGGGGATTGCCGGTCAGATCGGTCACGCTCGTGCCGCTGATGTTCTGCCACATCTCGTACGTCGCGCCGGTGCCTGCCGGGCAGGGGTTGGTGAACAGATCCGTAATCTGGAACAGGTTCGCCTGCGGGATGATGAAGGCGGTGGCGCCATCCGAGATGCTATCGGGCGACGACTGGGACTCGTGTTTCCAAGAAACGGCCACATGGTCGCCGCCGCTGCCCTCTTTGTAGATCGCTTTGATATAGTAGTAGTTGCCGGCCTGTAGGAAGACGGGGTTAGAGCGCTGGCTAGAGAAACGGTTCCACTGAAGCTCATTGGTATAGGAGCTGACCGAAGCCAGCCGCGTCATGGCGCTGTCGGCGATGCCGGATACCGGCGCGCTGGGGCCGGCCAGCGGCGTCGTGTACAGCAACAGCTCGCTGTTATCGTCGCTGGCGATCCAGAAGCGGTAGTTGCCGGTCTGCGGCACGCACAGAATAGCGCGCACCACCGCGCCGTAATTGTTGCCGATGGAGCTTCGGCGGAAAGTGGTCAGCGTGCTGCGCGACGTCGGCTCATTGGGATAGTAGGGATGGTTCTTCAGATTATTGATGCTTGTGCCGCTGATGCCATCCCAGCGCTCGAAGGTGGCGCCGTTGCCGGCGCAGGGGAAGGGGGTGGCCGTGGCCGTCGGCGTGGCCGTGGCCGTCGGGGTATCGGTGGGCAGCGGCGTCGGCGTATTGGTCGGGATGATGCCGGACTGCCCGCCGGCCAGGATGACGTCCTTGGACTTGCGGAAGGACTCGACGATGCCCTCGCGCTGGGCGACCAGCGGCACGTTGGGCACGATGCTGCTGAGGATGGGCATGATCAGCGGGTGTCGGTAGGTGACCAGCACCTGGACGCGCTCGCCTGGCCCGCCGGGATGGTCACGGAAGGTGTAGCGCAACGTCGGGGCGCGCTGCAGGATGATGGCGCACGGATCCGGGTAGCGATAGGTCGGGTTGCCGCTGAAGCCGGTCACGAAGTAAGGGCCATAGGTGGTGTCCAGGCCGATGCTGTTGTCGCGCGGATAGCTACAGATGCGGATGTTGAAGAACCCGGTGCGGTCGGGCCGGCCGCGGTGCGGCTCCGAAGCACTGAACGTGTTGCCTTCGGGAGGGTCCCAGTAAAAGGTCGGGTTGTCCAGATAGGCCCCGTAGTCGCCGCTGACGGCCGAGTCATAATCGGCGTTGATCACCAAGGCGCCGGCGCGCGTCTCGGCCCAGATGGAGCGCAGGCGGGCGTAGTCTTGCAGGAGTTCGGTCTTGAGATCGTAATCGGCCACGCCGCGCGGGACGTTGCAGTCGTTGGCCGGGTCGGGCTGCCCGGTGATCGGGTCGGTGGCGGTATCGTCACTGGCGGAAATGAACCCTGTGCCCGGCGCCACCTGCCGGTAGTTGCGATCGTGGTTGCTGTAGAAGGCCATGGCGTCAACGCAATACTGCGAGTCGAAGCGCCCGGTGATGGCATAGCGCACGCCAAAACGGGCCGCATTCTGGATGGACAGCCAGGCTGCGAACAGGCGCGCAAACTCGATGATGCCAAAGAGCACGGCCAGCAAAACGGGCAGGATCAGGGCGAACTCCACCATGCTCTGGCCGAAGGTGCGGGCGGTTCTGGGGGGTCTGCGAAAGAATCTCATAGCTGCTTCCTCACATCTAAACGACTTTACCGGGTCAGGCGGGTGTAAATCCGTTCGGCGATGTTCTCGAAGATCGGGGTCAGCGCCTGTGGGTCGGGCGCAAAATAGTAGTTACCGCAACTGGTGGTCGAAGGCGCGTTGCGGCACGGCTCGTTGGGCGAGGCTCGGTCGCCGTCATCGCCGACCTGAGCGATGTACCGCAGTAGCTTCTCGCCGGATTCGTCCGGCACATTGATGACCGCCGGGCCGAGGCCGACGGTGTACATCACGATCGGGCTGCCCCGGACGACCTCATTTTGGTTATAGCGTTGCCCATTAGGCGGCCAGCCGCCGCCGTTGCAATTGGTGGCCCGGTCGCCCACGCAATTTACCGTCAGTGCCGCCAGGTCCGCCATGTCGCGCGCATAATCGAGAGCGTTGTAGTAATAAGGCGTCACCACGCCGACCGGCGGCGAGACGACCGCAGTCGTGGTCATCGCATTGGAGCCGACAAAGATGGCACCGGGCGGGCACTGGGCCTGGTTGGCGTGATACGGCCCGCAGAAGCGGACGCTTGGGTTCCAGGTGTTCGCTTCGCTGAGCGGAATGGTGGCCCAATTGATGCCGAAGCGGGTCGGCAGCGCGGGTGAGATGACGGTGCCGGCGTCAATCACGCCATTGCCATTGATATCCAGGTTGCCCTGCAGACAGACGGGGCGGACGAACAGTCGGGTCCCCATCTCGCCTGCGTTCTGCCCGACCTGGCCGGGGCAGAAGCCGTTCGGAAAGTTGAACGTGGCTCCTATGCTCTCCACGGTTGCGCCGGAGCGGCCGGCCTGGCTGTCCGGGATATCGGTGACGTTGGTGAAACCATCGGAGACCAGGATGATGACCCAAAGCGCCTCGGGCCGGCCGGTGCTCTTGAGCAGGTTGGCGGCGACCCGGATGCCGCAGCCCACGCAGTTGGACAGGTGCGATTGAGCAGGATTGGCGCGCATGGTCGCGTCCGTGCAATTCCGGTTGGTGCCGAAGCTGCCGGAACGACAGTTGATGTTGAACGGGTTGAACATGCCATAGTCGGTACCGCCCGGCGGCCAGACATCGTTCTTCAACTCCAGTGAGTCAATCGCGGCATAGACGCCGGTCGAGTTCGTGGTGGCCGTTGCCCGCTGACCGAGCGTAGTCGTCAGCGGGATATAGGCACGCGGCAGGAAGTCGTAGCCGACCACGGCGACACGGTCGAAGCCCGGATAAAGCGTCTCGAGCAGTTTCTTGGCCGCCTGCTTGGCGTCCCACAACGGGCGGCACTTGGGGGGATTGTCGCCGTTCTCCGGGTTCTTGGCCGCCTCCGGGCCGGCAGTGGCGTTACACCCCGGGTTGCCGCCGGGCCTCGGGTCGAAGTTCGGGCCGAGGTTGGTGTTGAACCCGTCCGAGCGGCGGGGCGCGGTGGTCTGCCCCATCGTTTCGCCGGTGCCGATCACCAGCACCAGGTCCACCGAGGCGGCCTCGCCCACCGCATCGGCGGTGATCGTGGCCTGGCGGAAGCCGATGATGCCGAGGAAGGTGAACTGCACATCCATCTCGCCGATCACGCGGATCTGCTTGCGCGGGACGACGCTGCTGCACATACCGGTGGTATCGGTGACCATGACGGTCGTGGTCAGCGTGGTGGTGTACTGTTCCACCTGGGTGGTGTTGCCGGGCACACAGCGCTGGACGACGACCCGCGCCCGAGGCAACTGGTTCATGGCAACGAATTGACCGGCGAACTCGCTCATCGTCTCGAAGGTCTGGCCTTCACGCCACTGGGTGACGGCGGCGATGGCGGCGGAGTCCACGGCGCGGCGCAGGTGGGCCTGCTGCGAGATGAGGATGCCCATGTCAATCGCCAGGCCGACGAAGGCGGCGATGCCGATAAAGGCCAGCGCGATGATCACCAGGGCCTGGCCGCTTTCCAGCCGGCGGCGCGGCGCAGTGGTTGGAGCAGAAGGGGGTGTGGTCATGATGGTCTTACGGCAAAGTCACGCTGATAGGGGCCGACTGGCAGACATTCGTTGGCGGAACGCCCTCCACGTAAGCGATATCCCAGCGCGCCGTAACGGTGTAGGTGCGGCTGCCAGAGGCCGGGCGGATCGGCTCGTTGAAGTTGAGTTGCAGCGGGCGGGCCGTGGTGAGCCGGCGGATTGGGCCGATCAGCCAGTCGCCGTTGGTGAAGTTCGGCCGGCCGATGGAGATCGGCGTATTGGCCGGGCCGGCGTTCCAGACGACGTTGGCGGAGTTACCGAAGCTGACGGTATTGAGCCGCAGGCTGCCGGCGGCAGTCCAGGACACATCCAGGCCCACCAGGCCGCGATCGCCGCCGCCGGGCGGCGGTGACGGGTCAGCATACAGGATCTGCAAGGTGTTGGCATTGGTGCTGATATCCAGAAAACCGTTCACACACACAAACTGGGCGGGGTCGGTCGGCGAAAGACCCAGCGTCAGCCCGCTCACCGGGTCGAAGACCTGGGCCGTGAGTGTGGCATTCCCCACCTGGCGCGAACGGATATTCCAGGTGTAAGTGCCCGTTCCATTGAGCACGGCGCTGGGCAGGAAGGTATCAACACCGGCGCGGTTGGAGGTCAGCGTCACCGGGCGCGTATCCGAGAGCGGGTTGCCACACTCGTTGCGCAAGACAAGCGTAAGCGCCATGAGCGAGGCGTCATCCGCCCACTGCGGGTTAGTGCCATAGCTGAACGTGGAGAGCGGGACGGAGACCTTGAGCGGATCGCAGGGCGGCGTCACCGTGGGCGTGGGCGTCGCGGTGGCGATGAGCGGGGCGATCTGCACCTCGGCCACTTCCAGGCTGCCGAAGCCGGAGCGTTGCACCCGGACGTAGCGACCGCTGCGATTGACCGTCGCCGTGAACGGCCGGCCCGGTTGATCGGCGGTGCCCAGCACATACTCGGTCATGCCGGCGGAGAGGCGCGAGGCGGCCAGGTCATCGCCGGGGAAGGGGTTATCCGAGACGAATAGATGGTAATTGAAGGCGCCGCTGAGCAAGGCGGGTTTCCATACCTCGATGAGGCCGAGCGCCTGGCTGGAGCCGAGGTCCACCTGCCAGTAGGGTTCAAGGGCCATGGTCGTCCGGGCAGCGTTACCATTGTTACCGTCAATGGCATTACATGGCCCGGAATCAGGGACGGTATCGAAGACGCCGCGTTGAGCAGCCAGTCTGCCGCGCGCCAGGTTGTCCGGATCGAGGCTGCCCGGGCACTGCTCGGCGTAGAAGCCGATGATGAGCGTGGGCGTGGGCGTGGGCGTCGGTGTGGGCGTCGGCGTCGGTGTGGGCGTCGGCGTCGGCGTCGGCGTGGGCGTCGCGCGCGGTTCGGCCGCAGGGATCGGCATGATGGTGTGGGTATAGAACATCAACCCGTTCTGATCCGGGTCAATGAAGGGCTGGATCCAGGGCAGATTAAGCCGCAGGCGATAGTTGTAATAGACTTCGATCACGAGGATGCCGGCGCTGACCTGGCCGTCGAGGGCTGTGTCATGGATGTACTGCTGAAGCCGAACGCGGTCGAAGCGCGAGTCCTCGTTGCCGTAACGCTGCCACAGGCCGCCAATATCGCGCGGACTGGGGCTGCCGGCGCGCCCCTGGGGCGGGTCAAGGGCGGGGCGCGGCGTGAACATCGGCTGCATGCCCGTCGGCTGGGGCAGGATGTAGGAGCGACAGTCCGGCACAATGGGCGGCGGCGTCGCGGTGAACTGCGGGCTGCAGCGTTCATCGCGATAAGCGGCGACGACGGTGATGATGATGTCGTCGGTCGCCGGGTTAAAGACCAGCGGGGCGGCTGCCGCCTGAAGCCGGCAGGCGACCTGCCCATAAAAGTCCGAGGTAAAGGGGATGCTCTCCGAAATGACGCCGTCTGCATCCACATCGTCGAAGTCAAGGCTGTTCTCGCGGCATTGCGCGTTCGAGACCAGGCGAGGATTAGGCCCTATGCCATAAGGGATGAGATCCCGATCGCTCGGATCCTGATCCACGCCAAAGCGCGCGGCCTCGCGGGTGGACTCCACCAGGTTGACGTACTCGTTGAGGGCGAAGCCGAACTCAATCAGGCCGCCGAGCAGCATGAGCAGGATGGGCAGGAAGAGCGCCAGCTCCACCAGGCTCTGACCGCGAGATCTGGCCCGACCCGGCCAGCGAATGCGCTTGAGGAAGTTCAGTAAAGTGTGCATGCGCCTCACCACGAGTGGCATCATCAAACTGGACTGATTATAGGGAAGAGTTCCCGCCGCCAACAGTTGGGAAAAGGTGGGATAGGCAAGTTGTTATGGATATTGGACGGGCCGAGGACGAGCCGAGGACAATTCCGGGCGAAGCGCCGGCAAAGATCAAGTTTGCCACTCCCACTCTGCCGGGCGGCGGCTGAGTGGGAACAGCGCGCGCCAGGCCGGCGCGAGCGACGTCTGGCCGAGGTCACGCATCAGCTGGCGGGCGGCCAACCCGATGATCGCAGTAAAGGTCGGGTAGGCCAGCTCGAGGTCAGCCAGTTGCTCCACGGTCATACCGGCGGCCATGCCGGCCGCAGCCAGTTGCACTACTTCCACGGCCTGCTCGCCGACCACGTGCGCGGAGTGTGTCAATGGGTCTTGGACACCACCGGGAGGAATTTACTGTAGCACGTCGGTGTCTGACCTCGCTTTCTCCGCCGGCCCGGGCGGGTTAATCCAGACCTCGGTCGGAACGGCCGGTGGCTTGGGCAGGCCCTTGACGAACCGCTCGGGGTGGGC
>JBBIQY010000051.1:0-28465 GCA_037442085.1 Anaerolineae bacterium | reverse complement strand
ACTTCTTCCGCTTTGGCAAACAACGCTTGCTGACCGACCGCTACCAGACCCCCGACACCGTCCACGAAGAGAAATGGTGGCAGATGACGCATCTGGCCTATCTGCAACTCTGGGTCGCGCGCCCGCTGGCCCAAGCGGTTCCGCGCCCGTGGGAAACGGCACCGTCTGCCAACCGGAAGCAACCCCTCTCGCCAACACACGTTCAGCGAGATTTTGGACGAATTGTTCGCCAGTTTGGGACGCCCGCCGTCGCTCCCAAACGCCGGGGTATTTCAGTCGGGCGGCTCAGGGGAGCGGTTTTGCCTCACCGACCTTGCGCGCCAGTGGTCTGCAAGCGTAAAACCTGACCCGATCGGCTCGTTTGGCAATGGTTATGGTGTTCTTCTTGCCCCAACCGCGCTTGGGGCACAATAGGCTTTGTCAAAAGTCCAAACTTTCAATCAACGGTCGGAAATCATAAATTCAGAGGCAGTTGGGCCAGCAGGCGCAGGCCGCCGTTGGGCGCCGGGCGGAACTCGCACACCCCGCCCAGTTCAGCGGCGCGCTCGCGCATCGAGGCGAGGCCCACCCCCGCCCGGTGCTCGTCCGGCAGCCCCACGCCGTCGTCGGTGACATCAATATACACCAGGTCGGCGACGCTGAGCCGAATCCAGCAGTGCCGGGCTTGCGCGTGGCGGGCCACGTTGGTCAGCGCCTCCAGCACGATGCGGTAGGCGGCAACTTCGACGGCGGCAGGCAACGCCGGCAACCGCTCCGGCGCTTCCACCATGACCTGCAGCCCCTCGGTCGAGAACTGCGCGGCTTGCTCACGGATGGCGGGCAGCAGGCCCAGCTCATCGAGGGCGGGCGGGCGCAGGTTGTAGACAACGCGGCGGATGTCGGTGATGACCGAGCGGATCTGCTCGCGCAGTTCGTTCATTTGCGCAGCCGCCAGGGCCGGGTCGAGGGTGAGGGTTGTGCGCAAAGCACCGGCCTTGAGATTGAGGGCGGCCAGCGTCGGGCCGATGGTGTCGTGCAGGTCACGGCGCAGACGGCGGCGTTCCTCTTCGCGGGCCAGCACCAGGCGTTCCCGCGCGCGGCGCATGTCGTGCATCATACGCACGACATGCACGGTAGGCCCGGTGTAACGCGCGATGTCGGCCAACTCGGCCTGTCTCTCCGCGGTCAGCGGCGGCGCCGCCGGGTCTGGCACGATCACCAGTTCCCCAATCACGTCGCTGTTGTCCGCGATCGGGAAGCGCACGTAACCCGTCCCGCCCGACGCCTGTGGCACCGCCTCAGGCGTGTGGCGCTGTGCGGCCAGCTCGTACTCGCCCGTGTCCAGCCGTTTCAGCCAGATCGAGACATCCCAGGCATTGAGCGTGTGGCCCACCGTTTCGACCACCATCGCCAGGACACGCTCCGGCGGCAGGGTGATCTGCAGCAGGGCGGTGAGTTCGGCCAGGTTCAGCACGGCGGCATTATACGCTTTCACCCGCCTTTCTTCCCGCCCCCGGCGGGAAAAACTTCCCGCCCAGCCGGGAATATGCCCCATGACAACGGGTTGGCCGGTGTCTTACAGTAGCGGCACATTCGGGCTTGTTCAACGCGAAAGGAGAAACCCGCACATGCCAGCCCCCACCATCCGAGCTGATTATGATCAGCTCAAGAACATCCAAGGCACCTTTCAGAAAGAGGCCGAGGACATCGAGCGCATGATCCAGAACCTCAAATCCTGCTATGACCCGCTGCGGCAGAACGACTGGATCGGCCCGGGCGCGAACGCCTACTTCAACGAGATGGAGAGCAGCGTCTTCCCCTCGCTGAGGCGGCTGAAGAACGCCCTCGACCAGGCGGCCAAGACGACCAAGCAGATCTCCGACGAAATCCGTCAGGCCGAGCAAGAAGCCAGCAACTGCCTGAACGGCAGCACGCTTTTCTAAGCGCACATCCCCTTTTTGGAGGCGACCATGTCTATTGACACCCGCATGGACTATGCCTCGATGGTGCGGATGCAAAAGGCCTTCGAGCAGGCCGCCCGCACGATCGAGGACACCGAACGCAAGATGCAGCAGATCGAGCGCCAGATGGAGGGCGGCGCGCTGCAGGGCGAGGCCGGCGACGCATTCCGCGACGCCCTGCGCAGCAAGCTCAGCCCCAGGCTGAAGGTGCTGCGCGACAAGATGATTGAACTGGCCAAGGACATCAACGGCGCGGTCATTGCCAAGCGCGACGGCGTGGCCACTGCCCAGAGCCGCTTCAAATAATCTACCGGAAGGAGAACCACGACCATGTTTCCCGGTTTGCAATTTCTGCGCGGCGAAGTGGACAACGTGATGGCCGGCATCAGCCAGCAGCAGTCCCTCGCCTCGAACCTGCTCGATACCCTCAAGGGTTATGTACCCAAGGTGCAGGCCTCCTGGATCGGCGGCGACGCCGACGAGTTCGCCCAGGATGTGACCCGCAAGCTGGTGCCCGCTATGGTGGAGCTGATCGCCGCAATCGGCGGCATCAACCTCAACCTGACCAAGGCCACCAGCACGCTGGATAACGCCGACAAGAAGGCCAAGGGCCTGGCCGACCAGCTCGGCGACCTGTTCGCGCAAATCTAGTGACTACACGCGGAGGATTTTCATCATGGCCGGACAAGTTGTGCAGATGGATTACGCCGTCGTCGGCGATGTCTCCAAGGGTTTCGATGTGGCGAGCAAGACGCTCACCGGCATCGGCAAGGTGTTACAGATTCTGGTCAACGTGCTGCGCGCCCAGGCTTTCTTCAGCTTTGGCACCACGGCGGCGCTGGCTCAGTATTACGATGTGATCCGACAGAAGGTGGAGAAGCTGGCCAAGAATTGCGACGAATTCAGCCGCGACCTGGCCGCCGCCATCAAGGATCACCAGAGCGGCGACTATCGCGGCAAGCGCTACTTCGGCGAAGGCGTGCGCCGCTAAAGCGGGACAAGGGCAAGGAGGCGCGTCCGAGGGGGAGCGCCTCCTTGTTGTTTCCACCAACGAGGAGATGACGATGTCAGCGCCCGGAGTCCGCGCTTATTACGACGAACCGAATCAGATCAGCCGGAGCTTCGGGCAGGAGGCGCAGGCCATCCAGACCATGATCCAGGCGTTGCGCCGCAAGCGGCCGACGCTGGAAAACGGCGTCGCTATCCTCTCAGCCACACCTGCGCCAGCAGGAAGCTGGTGAAGCAAAGCGTGAGGCCGAGCACAACGACCAATGTCCAGATCAGGGCCATTGTGCGCCGCGGAAGCGGGCGCTTCTCCTTTGGCTGCGCGCCGTAAATGGCGGCGATGGCCTGCGCGAACTCTTGAACCGTCGCGTAACGGTCGGTGGGCGCAATGGCCTTTTCCAGCACCTTGACTACACCGGCCTGTATCAGCTCGGGCCGATCCACCGGCAGCGCGGCGCGCGTTTGCACCACGGCCCGGCTCACCAACTCGTCGCGGCGCAGCTTTGGCTCGAAGGCCGGATGTCCCGCCAGCATCTCGTAGAACAGCAGGCCGAGCGCGTACACATCGGCAGCAGGGGTGAGCGCCGTGGGGGTGGCCACGGGCGCAGCCGCGCCTTTGCCCACCAGCACCTCCGGCGCCGTGTACGCCGGCTCACTGCGTTCGGTCAGTTCTTTGAGTGCCGCCGCGTCCGAGCCGCCCACCAGCCAGCCCAGGTCGAGCAAAGTGGCGCGCCAGTGGCCGGCGGGGTCAATCTCGACGATGACACGGTCGGGCGTCAGGCTCAGGTGCAGCAGGTTGCGCGCGGTCAGCGGCTTGAGGGCCTCGGCCAGCGCGATCGTCACCCAGGCCGCCTCGTAGTGCCAGACATGCGGGTTGGTCAGCAGCAGATCACTGAGCAGCGTGCCCGTCGCCGGCTCGCACACGCTGTAGATTTTGGTCGCGCCATCGAAGGTGATTTCGCCATACGGGCGTTTGGTAGGGACGGGGTAGGGCGGCAGCCAGACCGGCAGGAGGGAGCGCGGCTTGGCGCGGAAGCCGTTGAGGCCGCCCGCGCGCGCCGGGTTGATGGCCGCCAGCAGAGCGGCCTCGCGCTTCAGTCGCTCTTCGCACTCAGGGCTGGCATGTGCCACTTTCACCCAGACGGTCTGCTGGCCGCGTTGCGCTTCGTACAACGCCGCCGTGCGCCAGACCACAATCAGCTTGGTGATCTTCAGATCGCCGAGGTAATCGCCATAGCTAAAGACCGGGATGCCCTCCTCCGCCGGGCAGTCCTTCTCCTGGCACCACAGGTGCCCGTCCACAGTGAGGCGTTCACAGCGTTCGCAGAAGCGTTCCATCGGTCGGCTTTCCCCCCTCTCCCGTTGGGAGAAGGGTCAGAGGTGAGAGAAAAGGCCGTTTGGTTGACACGTCTTCCGGCCCATGCGAGAATCCACGCCGTTTGGCGCGCGGCAATTGTAGGTGACGGCTTTTGGCCTTGTCAAACATGGCTTGATTAAGCTGGCGTAACACCTTCAACGGATGGAACGGATCTCCCGGATTTCTTTGCCGCGCGATCCATGTCATCCGTTGACTAAAACCTCGAGCTTCCATCCCACCTCAGCCTCCCAGCGGAACTCTCCCCTATGGCGCTTGAATACATCGAACGTCCGCCGCGCATCCAACCCGAGCTGCCCGTCGGCAAGATCAATCTGCCGAACCCGCCGGAGCGCAGCCAGGCCGCCGGACAGAGCCTGCTGGATATGCTCATCCCGCTCATCACGATCATCGGGTTCGTGTTCGTCTCCGGGTCGGGCAACGTGGCCTTCATCATCCCCATCGGCCTGGCGATGATCCTCTCGGTGGGCGCGGCGCTCTACAATGCGCGGCGGGGGCGCGCCGAGCAGGCCAAAAAGGAAAAAGCTTATCTTGAACTCCTGGCCGAGAAGCGGCAGGAGATGACACGCAGCCACAACGTCCAACGTCGCTTCTATCACTACAACTATCCCGACGTGCCCACGCTGCTGGAAATTGCTGCACGGCGCGAGACCAGCCGCTTCGGCCCGCGGCTGTGGGAGCGCCGCCCCGCCGACCATGACTTCGGCGTGCTGCGGCTCGGCCTCGGCAGCCGGCCCTCCTCGGTGATCTACGAACTCGGCACCAGCAACAACCCGCTGGAAGAGAGCCTGCTGTGGAAGGACGCCCGCCAGCTGGCCGCCGACTCGCGCGTGCTGACCGAGGTGCCCATCACCCTCCCCCTTCGCCCGCGCGTGGCGGTGGAGAAAGACCCGGACGCGCCCGCCAACCCCAACGGCGCGGAGCCGCCGCCCGATGTGCACGGCCCGGTGCGCCACTCGCTCGGCATTTTCGGCAACAATCCCACACAAGTCGCCGACTTTGCCCGCGCTGCACTGGCCGGCTTCACCGCTTTTCATTCCGCACAGGATGCGCGCCTGTACGTCGTCGGTCATCCGCACACGCAGGCCGGTTGGCAGTGGGCCGAGTGGCTGCCACACTGCACGGTGCGCGGCATCGGCGATGACGAGGCCGAGGTCGGCAAGCCGAAGCAGTTCGACCAGCTATGCTTCTCGCCCGAGGCCGACAAGGTCTCCGCCTTCTGGAAGCGCCTCAAGCGCGAGCTCGACCAGCGCCAGATCCGCCTGCGCGAGACGAAGGAGGGTGAGGACAAGCAGGGCAGCGATGTGACCCTGCCCTTCCTGCTGGTGGTGGTGGATTTGCTCGGCGAAATGCCGGCCAACTCGCCGCTCAAGGACGTGGCCGCCGAGGCCGTCGTGGCGACCATCAACCAGACCGGCCCGCAATTGGGCGTGGCTATCATCTTCCTGGCCAACGAGGCCGGCCAAGTGCCGAGCGATTGCCAGGCGCTGGTGGAAGTAGCCGCCGTCGGTGAGAAAGTGGTCTTCCGCTACACCGAGGTCGGGCTGAACACGCCGCGTTACCTCGGCCAGGCCGATTTGCTCAACGCCGCCGAGGCGCGCCAGAGCTTTGCCGCCCGCATCCGCCGCCTCGAGCTGCAACGCCCCTTCGGCGCCGACCTGCCGCGCTCGGTGGATTTGCTCCAGATGCAGTCCGTCATCGAGGGCCGCAAGATGGACACCGTGGACAAGCTCAAATTCCAGGAGAACTGGGCGCGGAGCATCCTGCCCAAAAACTCCGAATGGTTGAGCGTGCCCATCGGCCTGGTGAGCAGCCGCGACGTGCGCCACCTGGTCTTCTCTGCCAAGGAGGGCGGCGACGGCGTGCACGGCATGATCGCCGGCACCACCGGCTCCGGCAAATCGGAGTTGCTGCTCACACTGGTGGCCGGCCTGGCGCTCAAGTACGACCCGCGCATCGTCAACTTCGTGCTGGTGGACTTCAAGGGCGGCGCGGCCTTCGAGCCGTTCAAGAAACTGCCGCATGTCGTAGACATCCTCACCAATCTGCAGGCCAACGCTGTCGAGCGCATGTTCGTCGCCATTCAGGCCGTCATGGAACAGCGCAGCGCCCTGCTGGCCCGCAGCGGTATGAAGGACCTGGTCGAGTATCGCGCCAAGGCGCCTTACCAGCGTGACCCGTCGCTGCCCACGACCTTCCCGCACCTGTTCATCATCGTGGACGAGTTCGCGGAGATGATCACGGCCAACCCCGACTACCGGGCCAAATTCGAATCCATCACGCGGCTGGGACGCGCCTTCGGCGTCAGTTTGATCCTCGCTACGCAGCGCCCGGCAGGCGTGGTCTCCGACCAGATGCGCGCCAACATGAAGTTCCGCATCTGCCTGCGCGTGGAGACGCCCGACGACAGCAAGGAACTGCTCGGCCAGCCGGACGCCGCCTTCCTGCCCAACCTCGGCGGGCGCGGCTACATTCAGGTGGGCAGCGACGTGCTGACGGCGATGCAAGTGGCGCGCGCCGGCGGCGATTACAGCGATGAGCGCACCGAGACCCTGCGCGATGTGATCTGGCTGGACGAGGAAGCGCTGCCCGCCAAGGGCGATTCCGCCGATGCGCCGCTGTACTCCGCGCTGGAGCTGGCCGAGGCGTTAGGGATGAAGCCCGGCGAGAAGCCAGGGACGCTGGTGGACTGGATGGTGGGCATTGCCGCGCTGCGCGCCCGGCGCGACGGCGTGCCGGTGCAAACCAAGCCCTGGCCCGACCCGCTGCCCGAGCACCTCTCGCTCACCGACCCGGTGGACGCGCGCTACCTCAACACCGAACGCGCCCTCGGCCCGGATAAGACCCTCACGATCAACGAGACGATTGACGCCTGGCTCAACAATCAGCAGGACGTGAACCTGTGGCCGGCCTTCGACTGGAAAGCGCCGCCGCCGCTGCGCGTGGACATCGGCCTGGTGGATAACCCCCACAAGGCCGAGCAGCGCCTGCTGACGCTCGACTTGAGCCGCGACCCGACCGTGCTGTTCGGCGCGGCAGGCCGGGGCAAGAGCACCTTCCTCAAGACCCTGCTCACTGCGCTGGCGACGACGCGCTCGCCGGCCGAGCTGCACATGTACGCGCTCGACTTCGGGCGCGGCGGCCTGAAGGCGGTGACCGCCCTGCCGCACCTGGGCGCTTCGATTGACGCCTCCGAGGCCGCGCGCGTCGAGCAGCTCCTGCGCATGTTGCGCAACTTCATCAACGAGCGGCAGGAGCGCCTCTCGAAGTACGGCTCGCTGGCCGAGCACAATTTCAAGAACCCCGGCAACATCCTGCCGGAGATCGTCGTCGTCGTGGACAACTTCGGCGAGTTCAAGGAAAACTACGAGCATCTGCTGCCCGAGCTGATGGCCCTGATCCGCGATGGCCGCGCTTTCGGGCTGAGCTTCGTCATCACCGCCAACACACCCGCCGACCTGGGCGGCAAGCTCTACAACCTGCTCACCCAGCGCCTGACGCTGACACAGGCCGACCCGCAGAGCTACGGCGAGATCGTCGGCTCGGGCGCGCCCAACTTCGACAACGTACCCGGGCGTGGGCTGATTGCGCTGGCCGTGCAGGACAAGCCCGTGCCTCTGGAGTTTCAGATCGGCGTGCCGGGCCGGCCCGACGCGCACAGCGCCGACGTTGAGATTGACGTGTTTCAGGTCATCGCCCAGCGTATGGAGCGGGCCTGGTTCGCGCAGGGCGGCAAGCGCCCGTCCGCCGAGCTGCCGCGCTCGCTGACTCTGCTGGATATGTTCGCGCTGCTCGACACGCGGCCCGTCAACCAGCTGGGCGATTTGGCAATTGAAGAAAAGTGGGCGCGCAGCCTCAAGCCGGAAAACCAGGAGTGGCTGCGCGCGCCCATCGGCCTCGTCGGCAGCAAGGAAGTACGCACGCTCGTCTTCCAGGCACAGGCCGACGGCGTGCACGGCATGGCCGCCGGCACCACCGGCTCCGGTAAGTCCGAGCTGTTGCAGACGCTCATCAGCGCCCTCGCCATCAAGTACGACCCGCGCATCGTCAACTTCGTGCTGATTGATTACAAGGGCGGCCCGACCGTCGAGCCGTTCCGCCAGTTGCCGCACTGCGTGGACATCGCCACCAACCTGCAGGGCAATGCGGTGGAGCGCATCTTCATCGCCATCAACGCCGAGATGAACCGACGCTCGGAGATTCTGGCCAAGGCCGGCGTGGCCGATCTGGTCGAATATCGCAAGAAGGTCATTCCCACGCTCAAGCCCGGCTCGCCGTTCCCGGGCACCTTCCCGCATCTCTTCATCATCGTGGACGAGTTCGCCGAGATGGTGATGCAGAACCCCGAGTACAAGGCCAAGTTCGAGTCCATCACGCGCCTGGGCCGCTCGTTCGGCGTCTCGCTGATTTTGGCGACGCAGCGCCCGGCGGGTGTGGTCACCGACCAGATGCGTTCGAACATGAAGTTCCGCATCTGCCTGCGCGTGGAGACGCCGGAGGATAGCAAGGAACTGTTGAAGAAGCCGGACGCCGCGCGCTTGCCGCAGATCGGTGGGCGCGGCTATGTGCAGGCCGGAACCGATTTGCTGACCGAGTTTCAGGCCGCCTGGTCGGGCGCCCCTTACGACGCCAGCCGTCCCGACCCGGCCTTCCCGGCGGACGACATCCTGCGCGCGCTCGATAAGGTCGGTGACCCGCCGCGCTCGCTGCTCGGCTGGCTGGTTGGCGCACTGGCGCTGGAGGCGCAGCGGCAGGGCATCCCCAAACAGTTCAAGCCCTGGCCGGACCCGCTCCCCGAACGCCTGCCGCTCAACGCTCCCATCAACGCCGAGTACATCCGGGAGGGCGTGCCGGCGGAGGCCAACACCATCACCCTCAGCCCGGAGGTGACGGCCTGGCTGAGCGCGAGCGCAGAGCGTTCGCCCACCGCCGAAAAGCCGCTGTGGCAACCGTGGCATTGGCAGGCGCCGTTGCCCTTGCGCGCGAACATCGGCCTGATTGACAACCCCTTCCAGGCTGCGCAGAAGCCCTTGACGATTGACGTGGCCGCCGACCCGATCGTGGTCTTCGGCGCGTCGGGCCGGGGCAAGAGCACCTTTGTCAAATCGCTGCTGCTCGCACTGGCGGCGCAACGCTCGCCGCACGAGCTGCACATTTACGCGCTGGACTTCGGGCGCGGCGGCCTGCGCGCGATCAAGTCCCTGCCGCATTGCGGCGCAACGATTGACGCCTCGCAACCGGAGCGTGTGGCGCAGCTCTTCCGCATGATCCGCAGCCTGATGAACGAGCGGCAGGAGCGGCTGGTGCGCTACGCCTCCCTCGAGGACTACAACGCCCAGCACCGCGATACTCCTGAACTGCTCTTCCCCGCCGTGGTGGTGGTGATTGATAACTTCGCCGAGTTCAAGGAGAACTACGAGCCGCTGCTGCCCGATCTGCTGGCGCTGGTGCGCGATGGCCGCGCCTTCGGCATCTACTACGTCATCACCGCCGGGCAGATCAACGACCTGGGCGCGAAGCTCTACAACCTGCTGACGCAGCGCCTGACCTTTACGCTGTCCGACGAGTCACAGTACGCCGACATCGTCGGGCGCGGCGCGTTGAGCCTGGCCAACCTGCCGGGGCGCGGCCTCATCGCCGTGGATGGCCAGCCGCTCGAGTTCCAGGTCGCCATCCCGATCGTCGAGGGCGAGAAGGACCCGACGATGCGGCTGGCCGAGTACATGGAGAAGGTTTGGTTCGCGCAGGGCGGCAAACGGCCCGCCGCCGAGATCCCGCGCGCCATCACCCTGCTGGAGATGTACCAGATCCTGCTCGGCAAACGCGTCGAACGTCTGGGCGACCTGGACATCGCCGCCAACTGGGCGCGCAGCCTCAAGCCGGAAAACCAGGAGTGGCTGACCGCCCCCATCGGCCTGGTGAGCAGCAAGGAAGTGCGCACGCTGATCTTCTCGGCCAAGGCGGGCGGCGACGGCGTGCACGGCATGGCCGCCGGCACCACCGGCTCCGGTAAGTCCGAGCTGCTGCAGACGCTCATCAGCGCCCTCGCCATCAAGTACGACCCGCGCATCGTCAATTTCGTGCTGATTGATTACAAGGGCGGCCCGACCGTCGAGCCGTTCCGCCAGTTGCCGCACTGCGTGGACATCGCCACCAACCTGCAGGGCAATGCGGTGGAGCGCATCTTCATCGCCATCAACGCCGAGATGAACCGACGCTCGGAGATTCTGGCCAAGGCCGGCGTGGCCGATCTGGTCGAATATCGCAAGAAGGTCATTCCCACGCTCAAGCCCGGCTCGCCGTTCCCGGGCACCTTCCCGCATCTCTTCATCATCGTGGACGAGTTCGCCGAGATGGTGATGCAGAACCCCGAGTACAAAGCCAAGTTCGAGTCCATCACGCGCCTGGGCCGCTCGTTCGGCGTCTCGCTGATTCTGGCGACGCAGCGCCCATCGGGCGCGGTGAGCGACCAGATGCGCGCCAACATGAAGTTCCGTCTGTGCCTGCGCGTGGAGACCGCCGACGACAGCAAAGAGATGCTGGGCCGACCCGATGCAGCCTCGTTGCCGGCCATCGGCGGGCGTGGCTATCTCCAGGTGGGCGGCGGTGGGCTGACGGAGCTGCAGGCTGCCTGGTCCGGCGCGCCCTACGACGAGACGCGGCCCGACCCGGCCTATACGGTCGAAGCCATGCTTGAGGCCGCCGATCGCCAGTCCGACCCGCCGCGCTCGCTGCTCGGCTGGCTGGTGAGCGCGCTGGCGCTGGAGGCCAAACGCCAGAACATCCCCAAACAGTTCAAACCCTGGCCGGACCCGCTCCCCGAACGCCTGCCGCTCAACACGCCGGTGAACGCGGAATACATCAACAAAGGCCGCGAAGGAAAGACCATCGTCCTCAATCCGGCGGTAGCCGCGTGGTTGGATCTGGAGGCGGAGACGTTGCCGGCAGCGTCTTCGCTGCCCTGGCAACCGTTCGATTGGCGCGGTCCGTTGCCGCTGGAAGCGCGCGTCGGGCTGGTGGATAACACCTTCCTCGCCGAACAGCGTGTGCTGACGGTGGATGTCTCCGCCGACCCGCTGCTGGTGATGGGCGCGTCCGGTCGTGGCAAGAGCACCTTCCTGCTCTCGGTCGTCACGGCGCTGGCGGCGCAGCGGTCGCCGGCGGAGCTGCACATCTTCGCGCTGGACTTCGGGCGCGGCGGCCTCAAGGCGCTGCGCAACCTGCCGCACGTCGGCGGTGTGGTCGAGGGCAACGAGGAGGAGCGCGTCGAGCGGCTCTTCCGCATGGTGCGCAGCTTCATCGAGGAGCGACAGCAAAAGTTGCAGGCCTACGACTCGCTGACCGACTACAACCGGCAGAACCCGCAGGCCGCCTTCCCCGCCGTGCTGGTGGTGATTGACAACCTGGCCGAGTTCCGCGAAACCTACGACAAATACCTGCCGGAGCTGATCGCCCTCGTGCGCGATGGCCGCGCCTTCGGCGTCTACTTCCTCGCCACGGCCACGCTCATCAACGACGTGCCCAACAAACTCTACAGCTTGCTCTCGCGACGCGTCACCTTCGCCCAATCCGACCCGAGCGATTACACCAACATTATGGGGCGCGGCTGGGTGAGCTTCAACGACGTGCCGGGCCGCGGGCTGACAATGGAGCTGATGGACGGCCAGCCGCAGCCGATGGAGTTCCACACCGGCCTGCCGCTGCTGGCGGATGGTTCGGTGGGCTTTCGTGAGCTGGTGAGCCGGATGGCCAGGGCGTGGGCGGCGCTGGAGGCCGACGACCCGACGCTGCGGCACAAGCGCCCGCGGCCTGTGGAGCCGTTGCCCACCGCCATCGCCCTGGCCGACCTGCTGCCGACTCTCGGCAACGGCCCGGTCGCCCTCAGCGCGCCGCTCGGCCTCAACGACTTCGACCGCGAGATCACGCGCGTGGAACTGGCGGCCAAAGGCCCGCACTGGCTGGTCACCGGCCCGCCCGTCAGCGGCAAGACGACGACCCTGCGTGCGCTGACCCTCGCTCTGGCGCATAGTTACCCACCCGAGCGCGTCGCCCTCATCCTGATTGACCCGTCGGACTCCGCACGGCGCTTCTTCAACTACGGCGCCGGCGGGGCCGATACGCTCGATCAGTTGCCGCACGTCCTGGCGACCGTGACCAACGCCAAGGAGCTGGAGACCGTGGTCAAGCGCCTGCGCGCTGAATTCGACGAGACGGTGGTCAACCGGCTGCGTGGCAACCGCATGGTCTTCGATGAGCAGGACAACACGCGCCGCGCCATCGTCGTCATCCTCGACCACTACGACGACAGCGAGCCGCTCAATCGCGGCGGCGCGCTGACGGCGCTGGGCGAGATCGGCAAAGGCAAGAACCTGCACTTTGTGATGGGGCTGGGCAGCCAGCGCGGCCCGGCGGACGAAATCCGCAAGCGCGTCGAGTCCTCGCGCTACGCGCTGGTGCTGCAGGACGCGGAGACGGTGCGTTATATGGGCGTGCGCCTGCTCAACGCGCCGACGAAGGAACTGCCGGCCGGGCGCGGCTTCCTGGTGAAGGCGGTGCAGGCTCCGCTGGTGCAGATGGCGCTGCCCGTGGTGGAGGGCAAGAACGGCCAGAGCGCCGATGACCAGTTGGCGCAGCTCATCCGCAACATCCGCGACCATTACCCGACACGCGCCCGTTGGAGCTACTTCGCCGAGGACCTGAGTGCGCTGGAAGCCGCCCTCGCCGGCGAAGCAGCGGACAGCAACGGCGCCGCGCCTCCCCTGCCCGCCGACAACTCAATGAGCGACATGCTGGCCGAGCTGCAGGCGCTCATGGCCGCACAGGCCGACCTCTCCAAGCTGATGCCGACCGACATCCCCGACCCAACCAACTTCGCCACGCTCACGATCGAGGACGACGCAGCGGAAGCCACGACCGAGGATACGGCTGTGCCCGAAGCCGCGCCCGAGGCGAAGAAAAAGAAGAAGGCTTGAGCATGGACCGCCTGAACCTGACCCTCGACATTCAAGCCCAGAACATCGGCCTGCGGCGCGTGAATGTGCGTCGCAGCCTGCGGGTGGGCAACCTCATCGCGGCCATCAAAGACAAGTTCAACCTGGATGGCAACTATGAGCTGCGGCTGGTGAACGCCGGTGAGCCGCTTGCCACAGCCGGCGCATTGGCCGAGCAGAGCGCCCTCGACGAGGCCGGCGTGGCCGAGGGCTGCACGCTCGTCTGCCAGCGGCTGCGCGAACGCACCGGCACGGTGGAGGCCATCCAGCGCGGCGAGCGCCTGGCGTTCAGCAAGCCGTTCAAGCGCGTGTACTTCAGCGAGCAGCGCAGCCTGAACGAGTACGATCTGGCCTGGCAGCCGGCCATCATCGGACGGCGCGATCACCGCAACCCGACGAACAACCGCCTGCTGGCCGTTGATTTAGAGGATCTGGAGGAACTGCCGAGCGTCTCGCGCCATCACGCCTGCGTGCTGGAGAAGAACGGCTCCTTCTTCATCGAAGCGGTGCAGGACCGCAACCCCGTGTATCTGGACGGCGAACGCCTGCGCCCCGGTGTACAGTACGACCTGCCGGCCGGTGCGCTGCTGCAAGTAGGGCGGATTTGGCTGACTTTTCATTTGGTAAGTTGAATCACTGAAGGCGTTGAGGGGGATGAGGTCACTAAGTCAGTGGCCCCAGTGCCTATCATCCGCTCGGTGGTTCCAGGCGGCTGGATCACTGAAGGCGCTGAGGGGGATGAAGCCACTGAGTCAGTGACCTCAGTGCCTATCATCCGCTCGGTGGTTCAATTCACCAGCCGCTTGATCTCCAGCGCCTTGCCGCCAAAGTTGATGAGCAGGCCAACCTTGTAGCCGGAAGCTTTGAGATACGACAGCGTCTGCACGAAGTCTACGTCTTCGAGGGCGGCCTTGGTTTTGATTTCGACCATCACGCCGTCAATGATGAAGTCCACCCGCTTGTTACCCAGCTTGCGGCCTTTGTAACGCACCGTGATCCAGACCTCGCGCGTGGCTTCCAGGTTTTGAGCCGGCGCTTCCATCGCCAGCGCCCGCTGATAGAACACTTCCTCGAACCCCGGCCCGAGCGTACGATGCACCTCCTTCGCCGCTGCGATGATGCGGCCGGTGATCTCCGAGAGCGGGTACCCTTCTTTGACGTAGTCAGGGTGGGGTTGCTGGCTCATGTGTCCTCCTGGGTGGATTGAACCACTGAAGTCACTGAATGAAATGAGGCCACTGCTCAGCGCCTTCAGCGCCCCTCATCTCCTCGGTGCTCCGTATTTGCTGAACCACTGAAGACACTGAATCAGTGGTTTCGGTATCCACATCCCCTCAGTGTTTCACCGCTCCTTGAATTTATCATCCGGCCGCAGCGGGCTGATGATGGTACGGTCGTCGCCGCCGCCGCTGAACTTCGCCGGCGCCTTTTTGTCCGAAATCAGGTTGAAGCGGAACTTGACGCCGCTGCGCCCCAGGTCGCCCAGCACCACCTCCGCGCCGTCGGTCAGCGGAGCCGGCTCATCGGCCCGGATTTGCCGGCCGTTCAGGCGCGTGCCGCTGCTCGAGCCGTTGTCGGTGAGGGTGAAGGTCTTGTCCGGCTTCTGCTCAATGGTGCAGTGGATGCGGCTGACCGAGCTTTCCTGGTCGGGATAGAAAGTGATGTCGGTGGCCTGCGGGTTGCGGCCCAGTATGGTGCGCGGCTTCACCAGGATGATCGGTTCGCCCAACAACCCCTTCGGCCCTTCCAGCACGGTGAGCATGGCGAGGGCTGTGGACTGCAGGGCTTTGCCGGCGATGATGGTCTTCTGCGCCTCGGCGGGGACGGGCCGCGCCGCGGCAGGGCCGCTGGTCGCCGCGCGCCGCCGTAGCACGAAGAACGCTATCCCGCCGACAACGGCTAACGCCAGCAAACCCGCGCCGCATAAACCGGCAACACCCGCGACCTCCATCATCCCGAACTGCGGCGTGGGCGTCGGGGTCGGCGCCGGGGTAGGCGGCGGCGCGACCTCCACCACAATCTGCGTCCGGCCCGAGGCCTCCAGACCGAGCGAGTCCGTCACCTTGACTTCGATCGTCGTTGGGTTGCTGCCGACGGCGGTGATGGCGGAGATGTCGGCGTCGAACTCCACGCGGTCGGCGTTCGGCGCGACCTGCGCGGTGCCCTGCACGCGCCCGTTGACCCGCAGCTCCGCCGATTGAATAGCGCGCGGGCGGCTTTCCCCCCAGGCGATGCGCGCCGTTACGGGCACGCTCGGCGTGCCATAGGCCGGGTCCTCGGCGGTGGCGGTCGCCAGCAGTTCGCGGCGCACCACGCTGCCGGCGGCGGGCGTGTCTATCGTCACGGTGGGCGGTGACACGGTGATCTCGTAGCGCCCGGCCACGCCCACACTCGGCGCTTCGGCGGCGTTCACCGTAATCTGCCGCACGCCGGATTGGCCGGAGACGCTGGTGTATGTCACCTCGTAATACAGTCGCTGCGCGCCGAGGGCTTGATACACGGCATCCATGCTCTGCGCCACGGTAGCGCGCTGAAGCGGGATGAACTGGCCGTTAGATCCGGCAGCCAGGATCTCCAGCGATTGCTTGAATGTTCCTGCAGTGTCCGTCTGCACGGCATAGATGGGGATGAAGCGGTTGCGCGCCTCGTTGGCCTGGTTCTGGGCTACGGTCACTGCCACCGATTGCGCCGGGTCCTCGATATACCGCGTGAGCACAATAAGCGCGGCAGCCTCGCTGCCGGGCACGGGCACGAGGGTTTCCATGGCGCGCAGCGCGTCGGCGACGCCTTCCAGGCCTTTGGTGGCGTTGGCGCTGCGTCGCTCGAAGGGGTAGCTCGCGACCCAGGCGCTCAGGTCGGCGGCGCGCTGGGTCGCTCCCAGGCGCACCTCCGTGCGGTCGCTGTTGATGTTCTCCCGCACCATCACCTGCACCCGGTCGCGGCCCTCCACGAACACGCCGCTCTCGATGAGACGGCTGAAGACTTGGCGCACGTTAGGCAGTCCGAAGGACTGGTAATTGGAGAGGCGGCCCTGGTCAATCAGGAAAATGATGTTGAGCGGGCCGTCGTCTTTGGCCGTGACCTGCACGTTCTGCGCGGGAATGAGCTGGCCGTTCTCGTAGATGGCCAGGTTGGCGCTGGTCAGGCCGCTGACTGCACGGCCGTCCAGCCCAACGGCGCGCACCCGGAAGCGCACCGTGGGGAACTCGCTCGCATCCACCGCGCTGATGAAGTAGGTTGTGCCGCCCTGCGCCCGGGTCGTTCGCGGCGTCGAGAAGAAGGCGATTAGCAGGGTGCAAATGGCGAAAAGGCGAAGAAACGTCATCATCGTTGAGCGCTCTTTTGACACAGAGATGCAGAGTCACGGAGTATCGGACTTTTTCTGCGTGACTCTGTGTCCTATCCTAGCCTAGCGGCGCGTGCTGAACTTGACCTGTACATATACACCCAGGCCGAGCACGGCCTCGTCCGGCAGGCGATAGGGCTGACCTTTGGGCACAGCCTGGCCGTTCACCGTCGTGCCATAGGTGCTCTTCTCGTCGAGCACGAACCAGTGTCCGTCCTGATAGAGCAGCGTGAAGTGGTGGCCGGAGACGCCCGTCGAGCCGTCCACCGGGATCACGCCGTCGTTGTCTGCGCGCCGGCCCACTTTGAACGGCGTCTGCTTGACCTCAGCGGAGAACTGAACGGTCTGCGGCTGGATGAGGCTGAGATACGCGACTGAAGGCGCGGCGGGCGGCGCCTTCACCGTCGGCGATTGCTGGCGCTGGAGTGGGCGCTCGACCGGCGGCGGCGCAGGCCTGGGTGGCGGCGACGGCGCGGCCTGAACGGGTTTGACGGGCGGCGGCTTCGCGGCCGCCGGGGCCGGTGGCGGCTTCGCGGGCTGGGCCACCATCGAGGGCGTTTCGGCAGCGGGGCCCCGCCGCGCTTTCTCCGGCAGCGCCAGCTCCACCGTCTTCACCTGTCGGCTGCCTTTCGGGAGCAGGAACCAGATGAGCACGCCCAGGCCGGCCAGCGCAATCACGGCGGCGACCGCCAAACCGGTCACTATCCCCGGCGATTGCCGCATCGAGAACACCAGCCGGTCGAGCGCACTCGGGCTGCTGTAGGCCAGGCGCTGCGGGTCGGCCTCGGCCAGCGAGCGGTTGGCTTCGTCGAAGGCCTCGGCTTTTATCACATACACGCCGCTTTGCAATTGCTCGGCAGGGAAGCGCCAGTTGGCGCGCGCCGGGCCGGAGGCGTCGAAGTCGGGCAGCGGCGCGTTGCCGCCCTCGCGCTCCAGCCACACGCGGTAGCTCAGGCCGTCATCCGCGTTTTGCGCCGTGAGCGTGACCACGAGCGTCGGGTCGGCGAGCGTAGGCGCAGACGCGGCGGCGATCGCCAGGCTGACTTCGGGTGGATCATAGCGGAACTTGAAGGGTGCCGAGCGGGCGAGCGTGCGTCCCTGCGCATCCACCGCGGCCAGCGTCAGGCTATATTCCGCGCCGCGCGTCAGGGCCTGCGCGGGCAGGGTGAGGGAGTCCGCGAATTCGGTGAAGGCTTCGGTCAGGATCGTCTGGCCAGTGGCGACGTTCTCCAGTGTGGCCGCCAACTGCTGCACCAGCGCGCGGTTGCCGACCTCGAGGTTGAACCGGATGGCGCGGCGGCTGACTTCCGAGCCGCGCACCGTCACGCTGGGCGGACGTGCGTAGGCGCGGTCGGATTCGAAGGCAACGCCGGCCAGCGTCACCGTGCTCTGGTCGTTCAGCGTCACCCGCAACTCCGCCGACTGCGGCCCTGCTGCCGGGTACAGCGTCCAGGTCGCTACCCACTGATTGCTCAGCACGGCCAGGAAACCATCGAAGCCGAAGGTCACCTGGTTGGCGGGGTCCAGTCGCTCCAGCCCGCCGGTGGCGCGTGTCACCGTGCTCAGTTCTTGTGCAGTGATTGTGTAGCCCTGCAGGCCGACGCCGTAGATCTGCACGCGGTTCTGGCGCGCGAAGTCTATGACCGATTGTACGGTGCGCGTGGCGCAGTTGTCGCTGCTGGCGGTGAAGACCAGCACCGCCCGCCGCCCCGGCGCGTTTTGTAATTTAACGACAGCCTCGTACAGGCCGTCGTTGAGACAGGAGGGTTTGCCGGCCTGCGCTTGCAGTGAGCGCACACGCTGTTCCATCAGCTGCCGGTCCTTGGTGAATTCCTGCAGCGTGGGCGCGCGGTCATTGAAGGCGATGAGGGCAAAGCTGGTGTTGTTGGGCGCTTGCCCGAGCGAACGACGCAGGCTGTCGCGCATGGCGACGAAGTCGGTCGTGGCGCGGGCGTTGCCCATGATGCCGCTCGTATCCACCAGCAGCACCACCGACCATTCGCTCTCGACGCGCGCCACTGCGCCGGTGTAGACTTCTTCGCCGAGCCTCAGCTCCGCCTGCTCGATTTCACCTTTCAGCGTCGTGCCGCTCGGGTCGAGCAGCGAGAAGGTGGCTCGCAGTGTCAAACCGGCGCTGGGGTCGTTGCTCGCGCCCGGCGTCGTTTCCAGGTCATGCAGATACAGGCTGTTCGTGCCCTGGGCCAGCGTGGCGCGGGGAGGGCCCAGACAAATGGCGATCAGCCACAATCCGATGAACAGACGGGGGAGGCGGCGCATAACGGAGCGGGCGGCTGAAGAAGCGTCCTTGCACTTGACGAACCGCAGCGCGCATTATAGCGCAAGCTTCCTTTTGTTTGGCTCATAAAACGGCGGTGGCGCGGTGGCTGAAAACTACAACCTGTTCAGCGCGGTCGCGACGCCGTACAGCGGCGCTATCGTGGCCGGCGCGAACTCCATTACCGGCACGGCGCTGTTCGTTGCGCCGGGCGTGGGCGACTATCACCTCGCCTCGGGCAGCGCGGGGGTGGATGTGGGCACGAACGCCGGCGTGTTTGTTGACTACGACGGCGAAACGCGGCCACAGGGCGGCGGCTTCGACATGGGCTTTGACGAAATCGCCGCGAACATCACGCCCACAGCCACGCCGACGGCAACCGCAACTGCGACCGCAACCCCAACGGCGACCGCACCTGCAACGGCCACCCCAACGGCGACCGCAACTGCAACCGCAACTGCAACCGCAACCGCAACCAGGACACCTACTGCTACACCGACTTTCTCAAACCCCGGTGCCGGGCTGGCGGATCTACCTGCCCCTCGTCAGTAAAGCGCCGTGAGGGTGGCCTGGGTGGAAGTGATCGCGTGCGACGCACTCGCCCAAGCATTGCGTCGTACGCGATTGAATTTCGACATGTAAGTCGGTTGGGGCGGTGGTGGGAGCCGCGCCGAATGGGGAGGCTTTGCCTTCCGATGCCAGCCTGGCCGAGCGGATGGTTTGCACTACCTGAGCACTGCCTGCGTGCGCGCACGCAGCGCCGAGATGCGCTGGCGCAGCTCTTCGAGCCGGGTGAGCGTCTTCTCCAGGCGCTCGCGCTCGGCGCGGACGAAGCGGGTGTAGGGCGCGGTGCCCTCCTTCAGGCGCGAGACGGCGTTCTCGGCCTCGTGGGCGAACTGCGTGGTCAGCGCGCTGAGTAGTTTGTGGCGCAGCGCCTCCATCTTTTGTGTGAAGTTCTCTTTGGCCTGCCTGCGCTTGTAAGGGATGACGAAGAAGCCGACGACGGCCAGCAGGCCCGCCGCCAGGATGCCGGTCACTTCGAGCGTGGAGACGGTGAACAGGCTGACGATGAGCGCGCCCAGGCCCACCGCCCCGGCCTCGATGGCTGCCGTCTGCACTACGGCGGTTTCCACGTTTGCCGCCAGCGCGCGCGCTTCCTTCTCGCGGTCGTAGGTCTCCACGATGGTGTGCGCCGTCCGGCCCACCGAATCGATCAGCTCGCGCCGCCGCGCCTCCAGCGGGCCGACCTGGTCGCCAACCAATTGCTCCTGGTAACGCGCCTGCCGCTTGCTCAGGTAGCCCATCACGCCGCGCCACTGGTTCAGGTCCTTCTCCACTAGCCAGTCAATCAGCCGGCGCACATGATCCTCAACCTGTTGCGGCACGTCGGCCAGCACGTCTTTCTCGAAGGCCGCGCGTACCGCGTCGCCGCGCGTGAGCTGGGCGATGTTGGTCAAGCGCAGTGTGCGGTCGAAGAAGTCGTTGCCGCGCGCGCGCAGCCGGAGCAGGATGTTCTCCACTTCCGCCAGGCGCGGCTGTAGCTCGCTGTGCAGCTCGCGCTCGTAGCCGGCGATCGTCGCCTCCAGCGCCTCGACCGTCTCCTTGTCTTCCTTCAGGGCGTCGGCGTCCGCGACGGCGGCGGCGTGCGTTTCTTCGATGATCTTGCTTGCGACGCCGAGCGGGTTGTTGAACTTGAGCTGCAGGCGCGAGGCATCGTCGAGCGTGTCGGTGATGTAGCGCTCCAGCGCGTCCAGGCCGGAAGCGGCGCGCCGGCGGCGCTTCTCTGCCAGGTCGCCGGTCTCGCGCGCCTGGTGCGCCAGCCGCGCCGAGACGGGGAAGAACACCGGCGTCTCACCCAGCACTGCCCGCGCGTGCGTCAGCACGAACTCGCGCACCTCGGCCAGCTCTGCCTCGGTCGCCAGGATATCGGCCTTGTTGAGCACGAGCGCCACTTTCTTGCCCCATTCCCGGATGCGTTCGAGGAACTGGCGCTCGCTCTCGGTCAGCGGCCGCTCGGCGGAGGTGATGAACAGCACTAGGTCGCTGCGCGGCACGAACTCGTTGGTCAGCCGCTCGTGGCGGCGGATGACGGCGTTGGTGCCGGGCGTGTCCACGATGTTCAGCTCGCGCAGCAGCGCCAGCGGATGGGTGGCGGTGGCAAAGCCCTCGTCTACAATGTGTTCGGCGATCTCCGGCCCCCACTTGATGAGCGTGACGCGCGCCGTGGTGGGCGTCACGCCTTCGACCATCACCCGCTCGCCGAGCAGCGCGTTGATGAGCGTGCTTTTGCCGGCGTTGAACTCGCCCACGACCACGATCAGGAACAGCTCGTCGAGCTGCAGGATGGCTTTTTGGAGCGTCGCCAGCCCCTCACGCGGCACGTCCAGCTCGGCCAGCGCCAGCCGGATATCGGCCAGGGCGGCTTTTTCATCGCGCAGCAATTGGGCTTGGGAGTCGGTGAGCAGTTGCATGCTGCGATTCTAACGCAAAGCGACCAACCGCCATGGACGACTTGGCGGTGAGCTCTTCTGCTACACTCATCCAATCGGACCTGCCGGGTCTGGGCGAACACAGCGCCAGGCTTTGACGGGTTAGACCCTGCAGGCCTCGCGTGAAAGGTGTCGGATATGCTTCGGGCTGTGATCTTCGATATCGGCGGCGTGCTGGTGCGCACGGAGGATTTAGAGCCGCGCCGCAAGTGGGAGCGGCGCTTCGGCCTGCCGGAGTGGGGCCTGGCGCAGATCGTCTTCGACAGCTCGGCAGCGGTTGAGGCGACGCTGGGCCGCGCCGGGGAGGCCGCGCCGTGGGAGCACGCTGCGCGCACCTTCAACCTGACGGCGGACGAACTGGCGCAGTTGCGGCACGATTTCTGGGCCGGCGACGTGTACGACGACGCGCTCCTCGGCTACATCCGCTCGCTGCGGCCACGCTACAAAACCGGTATCATCAGCAATGCTTGGCCCGGCGTGCGTGAGGCCCATCAGCACAAACTCAACGGCGACACGTTCGATGTGATCGTGTACTCGGCTGAGGAGGGCATCGCCAAGCCTGCTCCGGAGATTTACCAGCGCACGCTGGCTCGGCTGGGCGTGGCCGCGCCAGAGGCCGTGTTTGTGGATGATGTGCCGGAGAACGTGGCCGCCGCCCGCGCGCTGGGGATGGCGGGCGTGCATTTTCAGAAAGGCATGGATGCCATCGCCGTGCGCGCGGAGTTCGAGAAGCTGGGCGTGAGGTGAACTCCGACTGATGCATCGCACTCTCTTCAATATGCTGCGCCGTCTGAGCGCGCTGCCTGCCCTTCACTACTTCGATCAGTTCCAGCCCAACGCCCAGCTATTCCTGCTGGCCACGGTCATCAACGGCATTACCCTCTCCGGCTTCCAGTTGTTCTTCAACATCTATCTGGAGGCGCGCGGCTTCGACCGCGATTTCATCGGCCTGCTCAACTCGCTGCCCTCCGCTGCGTCGCTGGTGGTCGGTGTGCCGCTGGGGGTATTGGCCGACCGGATCGGCGCGCGCCGGGCGATGCTGGCGGGCCTGCTCGTAGCGACGGTGTCCGCCGGCGTGCTGATTGCCAGCCCCTCGCCTCAGGTCATGATCCTGGCCTCGGTCGTTATGGGCGCGGCGAATGCGCTGTACCTCCTGAGCCTGGCGCCCTTCATGATGAAAAGCTCCGGCGAACAGGAGCGCACCCTGCTCTTCAGCCTGAACTTCGGGCTGACGACTCTCTCCGGCGCAGTGGGAAACACGCTGGCGGGGCAATTGCCGGGCTGGTTCGGCGGCTGGCTGGGTGTCGGCGCAGAGAGCGCAGCGGCCTATCAGGCCGTGCTGCTGGCGAGCGTGTTCGGCGGCGGGCTGTCCCTCCTGCCGCTGTGGCTGATCCGCGAAGGGCGCTGGCCCGGCCCGCGCCGCGCGGCGGCCTTTGGCCTGCGGGAGGTCAGGCAACTGCTGCGCCCCGGCCTCCTGCGCCTTGCCCTGCCTAATCTGCTCATCGGCTTTGGCGCTGCGCTTCTCATCCCGTACCTGAATCTGTTCTTCAAGACCGTTCACCAGGTTGGCGACAGCGCGCTGGGTGTGCTGTACAGCCTGGGGTCGCTCAGCGTCGGCGTAGCGAGTCTGATCGGGCCAAAGCTGGCTGAAGGGCTGGGCGGCAAGGTCAGGACGGTGGTCGTGACGCAGAGCCTGTCCATCGCTTTTCTGCTGCTGCTCGGTTTCGCGCCGAATGTCTGGCTGGCTGGCCTGGCCTTTCTGCTGCGCGGGGCATTAATGAACATGAGCAGCCCGCTGTACTCTGCGTTTGCGATGGAGCAAACACCGGAGCACGAGCGGGCGGCGGTGAACAGCGTCCTGACGTTGATGTGGCAGGTGGGCTGGGCCGTCGGGCCGTACCTCTCCGGCCTGGTGCAGGCCGGCTACGGCTTTGCGCCGCTGTTCGTGGCGACCGCCGCGCTCTACCTGGCCGCGACGGCGCTGATGTGGCTCTTCTTCCGCCAGGCCGAAGCGCAGCCAGCGACCGCTCTTCCTTAGCCCGTGATACAATCCACCACCACGGAGATTTCAGAAAACCCTCGGCTCTGGCCGAGGGTTTCTTGTGCGGAACATGTCGCGGATTGTGACCGTCACCCAGGGCCGGATCATGGTCGTCACCGACCTGCACGGCGACTGGCTGGCCTACTGGCGCTATGTCAAACGTTTTTTCGAACTGCGGGCCGAGGGCCTGGCCGACCGCCTGTTATTCTGCGGCGACCTGATCCACAGCTATGGCCCAGAGGCCGGTGATTACTCGCTCGAAATCATCCTCGACCTGCTCAACCTGCGCGAGGAGCTGGGGGACCGGCTGATTGTGCTCATCGGCAATCACGAAGTCCCGCACCTGTACGGCTTTCCGCTGCGCAAAGGCGGCGTGAGTTTTACGCCGCGCTTTGAGCGGGCCCTGGGCGCGCACCGCGCCGAGGTGCTGGCCTATTTTGACTCGTTGCCCTTCTTCGTGCGCACGGCGGCGGGCGTGGCGCTTGCCCATGCCGGCGCTTCGCGGTCCGGCTCGTCGCCGGCCGGCTTCAAAGCCCTGGCGCAATACTCGCATGCTCGCGAAATCAACGAAGTGGATGAGCGGCTCAGTGGCCAGGAACGCGCCGCCTTGCGCGCCGCCGTCGTCGCCGATGAGCGCCAGTCCTACGATCAGTTGGCGTTCAATGAGCTGGCCGTGTCGGGGCCGTCCGATCCCCGCTACGACCACCTGCTGCGCGGCCTGCTCATGTCGCACTGGTCGGAAAACTTCCCCCATTTGTGGGATGCGCTGTTCAACCGGAATGAACAGGAATACGGTCAGCGCGAGTACCGCTCAGCCTTGGCAGGATTTCTCGACAACCTGTCCGACGGGTTCGAGCCGCAGCACTTTCTGGTCAGCGGCCATATCCCCGTGCGCGGCGGGTCGCTGATCGTCGCCGATCGCCAACTGCGGCTGGCGAGCTGGGCTCACGCGCAGCCGCCCGAGGCGGGCCAGTATCTGGTGTTCGACGCCGCGCAGCGGATCGAGAGCCTGGAGGCATTGCAGGCAGGGCTTGGCTCCGTCTGGGCCTGAACGCACGGCGGCCACAGCCTTCAAGCTGTGGCCGCCGTGTGTATCCGTTTGGCCAGCGAACGTCTAGCGTTTCGCCAGCAGGTCGCGGATCTCGGTCAGCAGCTTCTGCTCCGGCGTGGGGCCGGGCGGCGGCGGCGGCGGCGCAGGCGGCCCCAACCGGTTCGCCGTGCGCACGAGCATGAAGATTACGAAGGCAATGATCAAGAAGTTGATCACGGCCTGCACGAACGAGCCCCAGGCCAGCACGGCGCCGGCCTCGCGGGCCTCGGCGAGAGTCAAGCCGGCAGGCTGGCCGGCCAGCGGCAGGTAATAGTTGGTGAAATCCAGGCCGCCCAGCGCCAGGCCGATGATGGGCATGAGGATGTCGTTCACCAACGAGGCAATGATCAGGCCGAATGCCCCGCCGATGATGACAGCCACGGCCAGATCGAGCACGTTGCCTTTGCTGATGAAATCTCGAAACTCCTTGAGCATGGTTGTGAAATCTCCTGAATTTTCATAGGGGCCGACGCCCGACCCGCGCGGGCCGGGCCGATCTGATTATTCCCCTGAACGGTAAAGATCGTGCTAACTCGCCGTGGTTGGATCGGGGGTGGTGATGCCGCGCTCGCCGGCGCGCTCGGCGCGGCGGATGGCGGTGGCCGCCAGTTGCGCAATGACCAGCATCAGGTCCAGGTCGTCCTGCGTGAATTGCCGATCGGAGACTTTGTTGAGGATCTGCATCACGCCGAGCGTGCGCCCGTTATCCAGAGCGATGGGCACGCACACCATCGAGCGCGTCTTGAAGCCGATGGTCTCGTCCACCAGCGAGTAGAAGCGTGGGTCCTGGCGGACGTCGAGGACGATTTCGGGTCGGCGGTGGGCGGCCACCGCGCCGGCGATGCCCTGGCCGGGCGGCAGGCGGTAGCCGACAAGCGACTTGGAGGCGGCGCCGCGCACCACGGTGAAGACCAGTTCGCCGGTCGTCTCGTCCATCAACATGAGCGAGCCGTCGGAGGCCTTGAGCGCTGCCAGCGCGGAGTCGAGGATGTTGGACAGCAGCCGGAAAACGTCGGTATCCGCATCAATCGTCTGAGAGACGTAATACAACGCGGATAGTGCGTGAACGGACTCGCGCAGCGCGCGCAGCTCCTCGCGCAGCTCGTGATTCTCTTGAGCCAGTCGCTTGGCTTCCTCGCGCAAGAAGCGCGTGCTCTCGTCGGTCATCGCTCAGTCGGAGGGAACAGGCCTTCGGCCCGGGGGCTACCGGGCCGAAGGCGCTAGCTTACTCTTCGCCGGTGTCGCGGCGGCGGCGCTTGTTGATGCGCCGGATTGCTTTCTTCTTCTCGATGCGGCGCACTTCGCTCTTCGAAACGAACCAGCGCTTGTTGCGCAATTGGGTCAGGATGCCGCTGCGCATCACCTTTTTCTTGAAACGCTTCAGCAGTTGATCCTGCGTCTCATTGGGCCGCAGCACAACCTTGGTCATCAGGGTCACCTCCCTTCCAAGCCGTCACATCCATGTTTTCCGTTCTACGTGTTTGTGCGTGAGTTTAGGTTTCCTGGGCAGCCCGGCGCTCTTTCAGCCGCGCTGCCGAGAACAAGGCAGAGTGTACCGTGTAGGCGGATGGCTGTCAATTACTCCGGGACGACCTCGGCGTCTTTGATCTTCCATACCTTGCTGGCGCGATCAATGAACAACACGCCATCCAGGTGATCTATCTCGTGCTGGAAAATCCGGGCCAGCCAGCCCTGCGCCTTGATCTTGATCGGGCGACCCTGACGGTTGAAGGCTCTGACGGTGACAGCCTGATGCCGCAGGACGGTCCCGGCGTAACCGGGGATGGACAGGCAGCCCTCCACTCCCTCGACCTGTTCCTCCGAGCGGGCCGTGATCTCCGGATTGACGATGATATACAGCTTCGGTGCCGGCGGCTCGGCGTCGGCGGGCAGGTCTTCGGAGCCGGGGGCGTATTCGATCACGGCCACGCGCTGGCTCACGGCCACCTGCGGCGCCGCCAGGCCGACGCCGGGCGCGGCGCGCAGGGTCTCGATCAGATCATCAATCAGCCGCTGCAGGGCCGGGTCTTTGAAGTCCTTGACGGCGTGGGCCTTGCGCCGCAGCACCGGGTTCTCCGGGGTGATAATGGTGCGAAGGGGCATCGGAAGGTTACTGTCGGGCCTGGTTTTGCTGCAGATCCTGCAATGCCAGGTAGTAAGCGCTCAGCACGTCGGTAAGTTCCTCGCGGCGGCGCAGGGCCTCCTGGCGCGCCAACCGGGCCTTGAAGGCCTCGATCCGGCGTTGAATGTCCTCCTGCACGCTGAGCGGATCGTACACGTAATCGAAGGTGAATTCCTTGCCGGGGATGGTGGCGATGACGTGGCCGAAATTGAGCAGGCGGCCGAGCAGGCCGGTGCGCTCGGAGCGCAGGCCCTGAATGTTGGTCATCAGCGCCGAGTCGCGCGTCTCGCGGCCCAGCGGCCGGCGATAGATATCCACGATTTGATCCGGCGTGACCTGATACAGATCATTGCGCCAGTCCTGGAACTCGTACAACCACCAGCCGGCGATAAGGATGAAGAGGAACAGGCTGACCAGCAGCATGACCTGCGGTGTGAGCGGGTCGGGCATATTCAGCAGCCCGATGAAAGACAGCATCAGGGTGGCGACCACGGCCAACAACGTCACCGACGGCCAGAAGATGTGCATCAGCAGATTCCACCAGTGTTTGCGGTAGATGATCGTATCGCCCTCCTCGTAGCGCAGTTGCAGCGAGAAGAACTGCCGGAACTGACGACCCAGGGGGGTGTGAGTCTCGCGTTTCGCCTCGACCTGAACGGGCTGTGGCTCGGCCACCGGCGGCTGAATGCGGTCGCGGATGGCCGTGCGCAACGCCTCGACCTCGGACTGCCGCGACCGTTGTCTGGCGCGGCCAATCTGCTCCTCGATGAGGGCGGCGACGATCTGCGGGTAGGCGATGGCCTGAAGCACCATCGGCTTGGCCAGGGTCTTCACGGTCACATCACCGTACTCGAACAGCCGGTCGGCCAGGCTGCCGGTCTCCGCGCCGACGGTGGTCAGCGCGCTCATGCTCAGGTTCAGGCGGCTGTCGTACAACAGCACCACTTTCTCCACATATACCACGCGCTGGTTGGTGACCACATAGAAATCGTTGCCCCAATCCACGTACACCAGCCCCATCCAGCCGGCAGCCAGCGCGGCCAGGACGAGCAGGAAACCGATCAGAAAACCGAGGTTCAGGTAGCTGGCCAGCGCCGCACCGAGCAGCAGGAATAAAAGCACGGCGGCGGGCAGCAGTTGTCGCTGCCATAAGACCCAGGTATGTCGTCGGATGATGAGAGCGACCGACTCGTTGGGGGCAATCCATTCCCAAGGCTTGGCTTGTAGCCACCGGCGTGTCTCGGCCATCAGACGCAGGCTTTCGCGCACGTACGGCTGTTGTTCGGTTAGCCTGACCAGCTCTTCGCGGCTCAGTCGCAGGAGGGAGACCTCCTTGCCAACCGCGTTGGCCGTATAGGGATGCAGGCCGCCCTCCAGCAAGGCCTCCCCACCGAAGAAGTCACCGGACTCCAGGATCACCTCACGCCGGCCCTGCGACCAGGTGAGCCGTACCTTGCCTTTGTCCACGACGTAGAACCACTCGCCGGTTTCGCCTTCGAGGCAGATCGGTTGGGCCGGGTCGGGCGTCTCGCGTTCGAACAGACGCGTCAGGTCGGCCAGCTCCATGTCCGACAGGCTCTTGAACAGATACATGGGGCGCAGGCGGTTATACACCAGCAGCGCGCGCCGATCGAGCGTGATCGCTTCCATTGCGCGAGCATTCTAGCATGCAGCAGATTCTGTCGCAAAGAATAAGGCATCCGCCTCACAATGCGGTTTTGGCGATGGCCTTGCCGTCGCCTGGGCCCGGAAAATTTTGGGTTCTACCGGATTCAACGGGAAATAGCGTCCT
>JBBIQY010000050.1:0-28503 GCA_037442085.1 Anaerolineae bacterium | reverse complement strand
ACCGTTAAATGAGGGTCTTGCTGGCAAAGAAGTTTAATCCAAATCGTTAACCTGACAAGAGCGATCGTTAGGTGTGCCTGCTCACGCTGGAGAACATCGGCGAGTTCCTGATGATTCAGACGGCGGTCCAGGCGCGGCGCAAAGCGGCGGCCCAGGGCTGAGACGCCCGCTGTGCCCCTTGGCAGAGGACGAAAACGAGGCCGGGCACATGTGCCCGGCCTCGTTTTTGTTGTTTATTGTGAAAGCCCTGCCGGCGCGGGTGATCAACCCGCCAGCACCGGTCGGAATTTGTAGCCGTATACCAGCATGCCGCGCTCACCGTCCTCGCGCAGTTTGCGGGTGACCATTTCGACCGGTGTACCGATCGTGACGGCGCCGTTGTCCACGTCCGTCAGTTGTGCAGTAACCAGTGGGCCTTCTTCCAGCTTGATCAGCGCGACGGTGTAAGGCGAGTTGCCGTCATACCCTTCGGGTGCGTCGTAGATCGTGGTGTAGCTGTAAACTTCGCCGCGACCGGAAAAAACATAAGGCGTCTTGGCTTCGCCGGCGCAGTTTGGACAGACGTCGCGCGGCGGGAAAATTTTCTCCTCGCAATGCGGACAGACCTCTCCAACCAGACCGTACCGCTGTTGCTTGATGCGCCAGTGACGTGAGATTTCCATAATTGCGTTCTCTCCTTCAACTAGCGAGTTTATACCGCAATTGCGCTCTCAGTCACTAGATGAGGGGGTGTCAAAGACTCTCAGAAGTTTATACGCGCTCGAAGATGTGGGTGACGGCCGTTGAACCCGCGCCGCCGAGCGATTGACACATGCCATAAATTGCACCACTTACCTGATTGGGGCCGGCCTGATGACGTAATTGCATCACAACTTCTACCGCCTGATACACGCCTGTTGCGCCGCCGGGATTGCCGCGCGCCTTCAGACCGCCAAATGTCGAAATCGGGATTTCACCGCTTATGGCAATTTTCCCGCTCTCGGCCAGCTCCCAACCCCGGCCTCTTTCTGCAAAGCCGGCGGCTTCCAGGCTGAGGACGCTGAAGATCGTGAAAGCATCGTACAGCTCGAAAACGTCCACCTGCTCCGGGCCGATGCCGGCCATCTCATAGGCCTTGCCCGCCGAGAGCTGCGCAGCGGCAAAGACCAGTGGATCAGGCCGGTCGTGGACGGCTAGCGCGTCGGTGGCCAGCGCCGAGGCGGCCAGCCGGATCGTCGTCGGCCGTGCGGTGACGAACAGCGCCGCCGCGCCATCGCAGTCGGGCGCGGTGTCGAACACGTTGACCGGCTCGGCCACCATGCTTGCCTTCAGGTAGGCGTCCACCGTCAGTGGGTTGCGGTACATGGCCTTGGGGTTTGTCCGGGCGTTCGCGTGCGCGTTCACGCTGAAGTTGGCAAAGCTTTTGAGTGTGACGTTGTAGGTGTGCATGTAGCGTCGCATGAGGAGCGCTGCCAGTGCGGTGGGCGTTGCGCCCTGCGCCGACTCCCAGTCACTGTCGGCGGCGGTGGCAAGCGCGGCAGTCACGCCAGGGCCGACTTTGTCCGTCATCTTTTCGACGCCGACGACGAGCGCCGTCTCCACGGCGCTGGAGGCCACCGCGATGAAGGCCTGCCGCAGCGCCGCCCCGCCGGACGCGCCCGCCGCCTCGACGGTCACGGCTTCGATGCCGCGCAGCCCGGCGAAGTCTGCCACCAGTGCGCCGAGGTGCTCCTGATGGCTCAGCGTCCCGGCCAGCATGTTGGCCACAAACAGCGCTTCGGGGGCGGGCGCTGCGCCCTCGGCCGCCGCATCTTTTTGAGCGGCTTCGACCGCATAGTAAGCCAGCTCACGCAGCGAGCTGCCCCAGTGCTCGCCGGCGGCCGTCAGACCTATGCCCGAGATAAAAACGTCACGCATTCGATTTCACCTTCGATTTAGGGTTTCACCGTTCTCAGTTTTTCTGCCAGCACCTGTGCCCACGCTATCGCTCGTTGTTGATTGGCGTTGAGCGCCGCGTTCTGGTCGGCGTCGGCCGGGAGGGCGGCCGTCTGCACCTGCAGCGTGGCCACGTAGCGGTCCACCACGAAGTTGATCTCCGTGATGGCGATCGTCGCGTTCGTGTCGCGGCGCCTCAGCAGCGTGCTCCACAGGCGTGCACGCTCACCGACGGCGGGCGGCTGCGGCGACTCGGGCGCGCCCGGCAAACCGATCATGGCCGCGAGGCCGCGCGGCGCGTTCTCCGCCAAGCCGTAGACGGAGACTTGCTGGAAGACGGCGTAGGCCGCCTCGGGATTCTGCGCCAGCTCCTCGGCGGACAGCGGCTTGATCAGATACAGTTGGTAGCCGGTGATGCGGCCCAACTGTTCCAACACCGCCCGGCCCTCCGCGTTGAAGTCCTCATTCTCCGTCCAGGCGCCGAGGGCCTGCGGGTTGACCTCCCAGCGGTCGCCAAGGGTCGGATCAAGCTGGGGCAATTCGCTCAGCAGCAACAACGGACGCGGGTCGGGCAGTTGGCGACTGTGTAGTCGTTGCAACGGAGCCGGCACGGGAGCCGTTTGCATTTTGGCCGATATACGCCGCGCGTAGGCGAGGGCCTCGTCCGCATTCGGCACCGCCGCCGTCTGGCCGAACATCGTGACGGAGCCGATGGCGTTGAGGTAGCGGAAGTCCACGCGATACAGATTCTGGTCAACAACCGGCGCCGGATCGCGGTAATGCCAGATCACGGTTTGCTCGCCAACCGTCGGCCCCTCGATCCGCTCCCAATTTTCGCCCGGGCTTTCGACTTCCAGCGCGGCCTGGGCGTCGGCCACGGCGTTGTAAATCAGCACTTCCAATGTGAACTCGGCGTAAGCCGAGTCCGGCGGAGGCGTATAGCGCGCCGAGTAGATCTGCCGGACGTTGCTGAAGACGGCGGCACCGTCCGTTCCCAATTGCGCCGCGCCCAGGTTGTGCGGCAGCTGCACGCTCTGCCCGTCAAGCGTCCAGCCGGTTGGCATCTCTTCCGGCCTCAGGCGAAAGTCCCAAGCGTCACCCTCAACCAGAGCGACGGGCTGGCGCAGGAGGCTAAAAGTGGCCACGCTAATGGCGATCAGCACCAGGAAGGCGAGACCGGCCGGGATGAATTTTCGCATTATCGGGTTTCGAAGAGATGGTGAAGTCGGCAGCGCCCCCGCTGTCGAGTGCCTGGCGGCGCGACTTACTTCATCACTAGTTTGCCGCGCAGCCGGCTGTACATGGCGTAGTCAATCTCGGTGCGGCGGGCGATGTAATCGCGGGTCCTGGGCGCACGGCCCTGACGCTCGGTGATGGCGTCGGTAACGCGTAGCCCAAAGGCGTCTGACCCGGCGCCGGATCCGAAGCTCACCAACAGGATGCGGTCGCCGGGCCGCGCTTCATCCAGCACCGCCGTTAGGCCGATCAGGGCGCTGCCGGCATAGGTGTTGCCGATCTGCCCGACGAGCAGCCCGGTCTTGATCTGTTCGTCCTTGAAGCCGACGGTCTTGGCTGCCTTCTGCGGGAACTTGACGTTGGGTTGATGAAAGATAGCGTATTTGTAATCGCTCGGCTTCGTGCCGGCCAGTTCCATGAAGGTGCTGGCGGCGGTGGTGATGTGTTTGAAGTAAGCCGGCTCGCCGGTGAAGCGCTGGCCGTGCTCGGGATACTTCTCGTACTGGCGCCGCCAGAAATCGGGTGTGTCGGTGACGTAGGAGTACGAGCCCTCGAAGACGGCGAGCGAGTCGGGTTCGGGGCCGAGCAAAAAGGCCGCGCCGCCCGCGCCAGCCGTGTATTCCAGGGCGTCGCCGGGCCGGCCCTGGGCCGTATCCATCCCAATCGCCAGCGCGTAGTCGGCCATGCCCGAGCCGATGAAGCCGATGGCGGCCTGTATGGCTTCGGTGCCGGCCTTGCAGGCGAACTGCCAGTCGGCAGCCTGGGTGTGCGGCACCGCGCCGATAGCTTCAGCCACAATCGTCGAGGTGGGCTTGACGGCGTATGGGTGGCTCTCGCTGCCCACCCAGACGGCGCGGATTTTCTGCGGGTCGGCGCCGGCGCGCTTGAGGGCGTTGCGCGCTGCTTCGATGGACATGGTGGCCACGTCCTCATCGAGGCCGGGCACGGCTTTTTCCTCGATGGGCAGGCCGCTGGTCCCTTCCGTCCACACGCGGGCCACCTCAGAAGCGGGCAGCCGGTAACGTGGCACGTATGCGCCATAGCCCGAGATCCCGACGGGCCGCGCCGGGCGCATCAACTTTTCTGAATTCGATTCGGGCATTCCATCAAACTCCTGTCAGCAACGACAGGAATTTTATCACTCGCGGGGTGGCAAATGCTATCAGCGGATTTGCGGCAGCTCTCGAATTGGATGTTGTTGCCACACCGAGAACTTGGCAGAATGGGCAGATCAACTTCGCCCGGCAGATGCTACCGGGCCGCCCCTACTCCCTTCAGGGGGAGGGAGAGGCCGGCGCTCTGCTGCAGGCCGCGCGCCAGGGCGCGCAACACCAGCGCGGGTGAGGGAGCGACTTCGTCGGGGGTGAGGCCGCGCACCAGCAACAGGCCGAGGCGGCGCTTCATTTCGGGATCGTCCAGCAGCCAGCGGCCCACGGTGCGGATCAGCCAGTCGGGGTGCGCGGTGTACAAGTCGCGCTTCACGCGCCGCAGCGTCTCGACGTACATCGGGAAGGTTTCGGCGTGGACTTCACGCCGATACCGGCCGAGCGCCTTGGCCCATGTCTGGCCGGTTTGCTTCCAGGCTACGATCGCCTGCGCCAGCGCTTTCGCGGTGAACACGGCATCGAAGATGCCCTGTCCATCGAGCGGATCTTTCTGGTGCAGGGCATCGCCGACCAGCGCCCAGCCGGGTCCGCCCGGCTCACGATAGAGGTTGCCCACGCGTTTCATGCCGTGCACGGCGGTGAGCGGCCTGGCCGGCGCCAGGCGGCGCCAGATTTGCGGCACGGCGCGCAACTTCTCCAGGTAAAAATCTTCCACGCTTTGCCCGTGCGCCGGTTCCATCTTCGCCGCCTGCCCTTCGACGACGACAGCCAGCGAACCGTCGGCGCTGTCCATCAGCAGGCAGCCGATGCCGGTCTGGCCGCCGTAGGCGTAAACGACCGGGCCGTCCTGGTCGTAGGGCAGCGCATCCTTCCAATAAGCGTACAGCAGCGAGGTGGGCAGGTCGTCGCGTTTGAGGTATTCGCGCGCATTGACTTTGCGGGCCACCAGGCTGAAGCGCCCGTCCGCGCCAACGACTAGATCGGCGGTGAAGGACTCTGCGGGGCAGCCGGGCGTCCTGCCCTTGACTCCCACGACGCGCCCAGCCTCCCATAGCAGATCACTCACGGCGAAGTTTTGCCGCGCGGTGACGGTGGGCTGACGCGCAGCGGTGCACCACAGCGCGGCGTCGAAACGGGCGCGGTCAATGGCGTAGCCATAATCACGCCCGAAGGCGCGCGGCACCCGGTTGACGAGGGTGAAGGCGTCGCGATACTCGGTGATCCAGCGTGTGAAGCGCGGCGTGCCGCGCGCGTATTCGGCCTCGTCCGCGCCGATCTCATCCAGCATCTGCATGGTCTTGGCGTAGATGGCGGGCGAGGAGGCCGGCGGTCGGCTGGGAAGCGTGGCGCGCTCCAACAGCAGCGTGCGCAGCCCGGCCTGGCCGAGGCGCGCCGCCAGCGTGCTGCCGGCAGGCCGCCCGCCAACGATGATGACATCATAATGAGAGGCGATCACGTTCATAGCAATGGTATCTTCAAAACCGAGATGGCGGATGTCGGATGAGTCCGATTCGATTGTGAAGATTGTATCGCCGTGACAACGAACGCCGCCCCGAAGACGGAACGGCGGCGATATTCAGGCGACTGATGGGCCTCGGGGCTTATCTCTAAACTTCGCCTTGGCGGGTTGATTCGGGTCTGGCGAAGGCATTGCCTTCGCCAGACCCTCGGTTTAGAGATGGGTTCTTATCCGCGCTCGGCCCTAGCACTCAGCGACGTTTACGGGGATGTGCAGGGCCAGGCCGCCCTCGGCGGTCTCCTTGTACTTGCTGTTCATGTCCAACGCCGTGTCCCACATGGCTTTGATTACGGCGTCGAGCGAGACGCGGGCGTTGTCCGGGTCGCTCTCCAGGGCGAGGTTCGCGGCCGTGATGGCTTTGAGCGCGCCCATCGTGTTGCGCTCGATGCACGGCACCTGCACCAACCCGCCCACCGGGTCACACGTCAGGCCGAGGTGATGCTCCATGGCGATCTCCGCTGCCATGAGCGTCCGCTCCGGCGACGCCCCCAGGCAGTGCGCCAACGCCGCCGCCGCCATTGCGCTCGAGACGCCGATCTCCGCCTGGCAGCCGCCCAGCGCCGCCGAGATCGTTGCGCCCTGTTTGAACAGGCTGCCGCACGCACCTGCCGTCAGCAAAAACGCTTCGATGGCGTTCTCATCGCCTCCGTTGAAACACACCAGGTACAACAGCACAGCGGGGATGACGCCGGCGGCGCCGTTGGTAGGTGCGGTGACCACGCGCCCGAACGCCGCGTTCTCCTCATTGACGGCCAATGCGAAACAACACACCCATTTGACCACCTGTTGAAAATCCGCTGCGCTGCAGCGAATGGCATCCACCCACTCTACTGCGTCGGTGTAAGCGGCCCCGCCGATGAGCCTGCGGTTGAGGCCGGCGGCGCGGCGCACCACCCCCAGGCCGCCCGGCAGCACACCCTCGGTGTGGCAACCGCGATAGGCGCACTCGCGCATCGTCTCCCACAAACCGCCCAGGCCGCGCCGAATCTCCTCGGCGCTGCGCCAAGTCAACTCGTTGCGCCACACGACCTCCGCAACGTTCAGGCCGTGCGCGTGACAATGGCGCAGCAGATCGGCGCCGGAAGCGATGGGCAGCGGGGCGGGCGCGCGGCGCGCGATCTGTGGCGGCGCATTTTCCTGCACCACGAATCCGCCGCCAACGGAATAGTAGACCTCAGTATGAGTGCGTCCATCGGCGAGATGGGCCGTGAAGCTGAGCGCGTTAGGGTGGAAGGGCAGCGCGGTCTGGCGGTTGAAGACGAGATCGGCCTCGGGGTCGAAGGCAAGGCGCCGGACCCCGCCCAGCCTGATCTCGCGTGCGGCACGCGCGGCTTCGACGGTGGGACGAAGTTGCGTGGTATCGCATGTCACCGGGTCGGCGTCCAGCAGGCCGAGCAACACGGCCAGGTCGGTGCCGTGGCCCTTGCCGGTCTTGGCGAGCGAGCCATACAAGTCCACGCGCACCCGGACGATGTGCTCGAGTAGGCCGAGGTCGCGGCAACGCGCCACAAACTGCTGGGCCGCGCGCCACGGCCCGAGCGTGTGCGAGCTGGACGGCCCGACGCCGATCTTGAAGATGTCAAAGACGCTAATGGAATCCAGAGCTTGATACTCCCTGCAAGTTACGCTGGTGCGAGGGCGCCGCTCCGAATCGTCCACACCGTTGCCAGCTTGCGAAACTCGGGTGGAAAGAGGGTGAGGTCGGTGGTGGTCAGCACGATCTGGTCGGCGCCGTTGAGGCGGCTCAACAGATCGCGGCGGCGGTGGTCGTCCAGCTCCGCCAGCACTTCGTCCAGCAGCAGGATCGGCCACTCGCCGGAGCGGCGGCGCAGCCACTCCAGCTCCGCCAACTTGAGCGCCAGCACGGCGGTGCGCCCCTGTCCGCGCGAGCCATACGCTCCCACATCCAGGCCGCCGGCGATGAAGCGTAGCTCGTCGCGGTGCGGGCCGGTGAGCGTCATCCCGCGTGCAATCTCCTCGGCGCGCATCGTCTGGAGCCTTTGTCTGAGCCGCGCCTGAATCTCCTGCGCCGAGAGCCCGACCTGGTGCACGGGCACTTGCAGCGGCAGGCCCAGCTGGCCGTCCGGCGCGGCGATTGGGTCGAAGGCAGGGTGGTAGGCCAGGCGCAGCGAGTCTGCACCGGCGGTGAGGTCGCGATGGATAAGCGCGGCGATGGCCTCCAGCTCGGCGAGCGCGGCGATGCGCGCTGCCATGATCAGTCCGCCATGCTCGCACAGCCGCTCATCCCAGAAGTCGAGCTGGTCGGCGCTGCCGCCCTTGTCCTGCAGCTGCTTGAGCAGGGCATTGCGCTGCGAGAGGATCTTGGCGTACTCGCCCAGGCTGAAGTTGTAGGTGGCGTCTACCTGGGAGAGCGCGAGGTCGAGATACCGACGCCGGTCGGCGGGCGCGCCTTCGATGATCGCCATATCCTGCGGCAGGAACAGCACCACGTTGACGCGCCCGGCCAGCTCACCCAGGCGCTTCTTCACGCCGTTGACCAAGATTTCCTTGCGCAGGCGGCCTTCACCGCCGGGCGCGTCCACGATCAGGCGGATCTCGATGCGCCGCACCTCGTGTTGCGTCTCCACCTCGGCAACGATGCGGGCGAAGGGTTGGGCCTCGTGCCACGCGAGAAAGTTGATCAACTGGCGGTCGTGGGCGGCGTGATGGCTCTGTGCAGTGGCCAGGTAAAAGAGCGCTTCGAGCAGGCTGGTCTTGCCCTGTGCGTTTGCGCCGACCAGGATCAACGCGCCGGCGGGAAGGGCAGACTCCAGCCGCGCATACAATCGAAAATTTGTGAGTGAGAGATGCCGGACGCGCATTGAATTGATTGGAGAGAAGATTTTAGCGCGCCGGGGCGAGGGTGGAAAGGATGCGCGGCGCGAAGCCGGCCAGGTCGTGCAGGCCGTCGGCGAAGGCGCGGCGCGCGGCGCCGATGATGATGCCCGGCACGGGGTTGCGCGTGTGGCGGCGGTGGCTCAGATCTTCGAGGTTGCCATGGTCGGAGGTGATGATGATCAGGCCGGAGGCGTCGTCCCAGGCGTCGAGCAGGCCGCCCAGCACGGCGTCGAAAGTTTCGAGCAGGGCGCGCGCCTCCGCCAGTGAGCCGCGGTGGCCGAGGTAGTCGGTGAGCCAGTGCTCGAAGAAGGCGAAAGGATAGGCGCGGGCGGCCTCGGCCAGCTTGCGCCCGGCCTCGCGCGGCTCGTACAGCGGCACATCGGTCTGGCCGAGCTGCGTGTGCCAGCCGTGATTGGTGAAGTCGGTGGCGAAGGCGCGGCCCGCGCGCAGATCGGCGGCGGTGAACAGCGGCAGCCCGGCGGCGGCAACGGCCAGCGGCACGGCCGAGTAGTGCCGCCGTCCGGATTCGATCGCCTCGAAGTAACGCGCCGGGTAACCGGAGAGCAGCGCGGCCGCCAGCCCCCGGCCCTTCAGTTGGAGAAACAGCGACTCGCGCCGGATGATCTCGGCCACGGCGGCGTCGGGCTTTGGCCCCCAGTGGTAGCCGAGCATCTGCGGCACGTTGCGCCCGGTGAGGAGGGTCGCCTGCCCGGTGGCCGATTGCGGCAGGCCGGCCACACCCAGACAGGCATCGGTGGGGAGGAAGAGCGCCCGTTCCGACTCGGTGCGCGGCGTGTGCGCCAGTGGGCGCTGGCCGTTCAACAGGCCGATCAGGTTGGGAAGTTCGGCGGTGACGAAGGGGTTGTGGTCGGGGTCATCCGCGCCCAGGCCGACGCCATCCAGAAACAGCAAGAGGAGATTGGAGATCGGGGTCGGCATGGTGAAATCAAAAATCTGCGATCACGACTCCGGAGTTCTTTCGAAGTAGTACCAGGCTGAGGGGCGTCCCGTTCCCTGCTCGTAGTTGCTGAGGCGAAAGCCGTCGCGGAAGAGCGCCTCGATCTGCTCGCGGGTCAGGCCCCACAGCTTGCGGGAAGGGTCCGGCTGAAAGGCGTAGAGCAGGAACTGACCGCCCGGCTTGAGCCAGTGCCGTAGCCCGGCGACGTAGCGCGTTCGCCCGGCGGCGTCGAGCGAATGGAAACAGCCCATATCCAGCGCCAGGTCAAAAGGGCTGGCCAACGGGAGCTGCGCCAGCTTCGTTACATCGGCCACGAGCAAAGTCACCTGCGCCTCGAAGCCCCGCGTCTTGCGTTTTGCCCGTTCGATGGCGGCGGGAATGAAGTCGAGGCCGGTGACGCACCAGCCGCGCTCCGCCAGATAGCGGATGTTGGTTCCCGTGCCGCAGCCCAGGTCGAGGGCATTGCCCGGCGCACGACCCGCAACGGCCCGCGCCAGCTCCGGCGCCGGGATGCCCGAATCCCACGGGGGCCGAAACAGATACCACCACCAGAATGCCAGACGGCGGCGCATGCGGGGGAGTTAGTGACGATGCCCCGGGGTTCTCCGGAGGCCTTCGGCAAGCTGGGCGCGTTCGGCCTCCGTCAGGGCCGCCTCGGGGTGCAGCAGCAGATAGAGAGGCAACGGCATCTCGCCGAAGAGCACCGCTTCGGCCGCCGCCTTCCCGACGTCCTTTTTGTGGTAACGCCCGCTCTCCAGCGCCGCGCGCGCGAGCACACCGGCGCGGCCTTCCGCCGCCGCGCTGCCCCATTCGGAGAAGTTGAGGTGGGAACGTGCGATCAACACGTCGCGAGTGACCAGCCAGGAGGCAGGCGCAACCCGGCTGTACCAGGGCCAGATCGTCTCGTTGCTGTGGCAATCGAAGCAGGCGCGCTTTGCCAGCGCCCGGGTGGTGGGGCTATCCCAGTTCGGCTCGGCGACAACCGGCGGGTTCGTCTGGGCCAGCCAGACGGGTGTCAGCTGGATGAGCAGTAACAGTCCGGCGCTGAGCAGCGCGCCACGCGCGGCCAGGCCTCGTGGAAGGTTCACAGGTTCTGGCACTCTTTCTTTAGAGGGCGCGTGGCCGGGCCGCTGGGACGGCTTAAAGCCTCGGATCGGGATTTGTTCACGGCGTTGCGCACCGCGGCCACGTCCAGCATGCCCAGACCGCGCCACACCTCCCGACCATCAGCATCGAACAGGATGAAGGTGGGTGTGTAATGCGCGCTGAGCTTCGCGCTCAATTGTTTGCCCGGGACCGAGGCGATGTCGAGGCGGACGATGCTCAGCTCGCCCTTGAATTCGGCCTCCAACAGATCCAGCGTCGTTTCCGCGGCCAGGCAGCCGACACAATACTCCGAGTAAAACTCCACCAGCACAGGCCGGCGCGCTTCGCGGATCACCAGCTCCACCTGCGTCGCCTCCTGATACTGGCCCGGCCCGGGCCGCAAGCCGGCCCAGATCAGCGTCAAGGCGATGGTGCTGCCGAGCATGATCGCCAGCTTGCGGCGGTTGATGCCGGTGAGCGCCAGCCAGGCCGCCAGGCTCAACACCAGCACCGCGGCCAAAATGGCATACGAGTATTGATTCAACAGGGTCATGGGTTATAACCTCCAACTCGAACAGCGGGCGAGGTTCTGCGGCATACCGGAAACTGTTTTGCAGGGACGGGAACGCCAGGCCCGATGATAACATCGGTCGGTCTGCCGCTTCAATGACGCTTCGCCTCTCCCACGCTCAAAATTCGTTGACAATGGGCTTTTCCCCTGCTACCATCCTACCTGCTTCATCCCCATGCACTCAACCCTGGCCCCGAACTTTGCCGCCCGGCGCCTGGCACGCGTTGCGCTGTGCGGTGATCCAAGCCCAATTCCACAGGAGGCTGTGTCACGTTTATGAAAGAATACGGAACCGAAGCCATCCGCAACGTCGCGCTGGTCGGCCATAGCGGTGCGGGCAAGACCTCCCTGGTCGAAGCGCTCCTGCTCAACACCGGCGTCACGACGCGGCTGGGCAAGGTCGAAGACGGTACGACCCTGTCCGACTTTGAAGAGGAGGAACGACGGCGGCATATCTCCATCTCCACGTCCGTCATCCCGATCGAATATCAGAACCACAAGATCAACCTGCTCGACACGCCGGGCTTCACCGACTTTGTCGGCGAGGTCAAATCGGCCCTGCACGTGGTGGAGGGCGCGATTGTGGTAGTGGACGCGGTGGCCGGCGTGGAAGTGGGCACCGAGCTGGTCTGGCAATACTGCGACGAGTATCACCTGCCGCGTTTCGTGGTCATCAACAAGCTCGACCGGGAGAACGCCAGCTTTCAGCGCGCCCTGAGCCAGGTGCAGGAGCATTTCAAGGTCAAACTCATCCCCGTCCAGCTGCCCCTCGGCGAGCAGGCCGGCTTCAAGGGCGTCATCGGCCTGCTCTCGATGAAAGCGCGCCTGGGCAAGGGCGACCAGCTGGCCGAGATCCCTGCCGAGTATCAGGACGCCGCCCGGCGGGCGCGCACCGTCCTGATGGAGGCCGCTGCCGAAGGCGACGATGCCCTCATCGAGAAGTATCTGGGCGGCGAGGAGTTGACGCAGGAAGAGATCGTGCGCGGTTTCCACAACGCCGTCAAAGCCGGGCTGTTCGTGCCGGTGTTCGTCACCTCGGGCACGGCCAATATCGGCACCGCGCCGCTGCTCGATTCGATCCTGCGCTACCTGCCTGCGCCCAACGAACACGCGCTCAAAGCGCACGTCAAAGCCGGCGATCAGGACCTGACCAGCAGTGATGACGGCCCGCTGTGCGCCTATGTCTGGAAGACCACCGCCGACCCCTTCGTCGGCAAGCTGACGTATGTGCGCCTGTTCTCCGGTCAACTGGTCGGCGATGGCCGCGTGTGGAACCAGCAGAAGGCGGTGGAAGAGCGCACCGGTCACACGCATGTCGCTCGCGGCAAAGAGCTGATCGTGGTGAAGAGCCTGCACGCCGGCGATATCGGCGTGCTGGCCAAGCTGAGCGCCACGCAGACCGGCGACTCGCTCGGCGACAAGGCTAACCCGGTGACGGTGGACCCGCCCAAGTTCCCCCGCGCGCTGTATGCCGTGGCCCTCAGCCCCAAGACTCAGGCCGATTCGACCAAGATCAGCCCCACCCTCACCAAGCTGTGCGAAGAGGACCCGACGTTACATTGGCGGCAGGAGCCGGCCACCAAACAGACCCTCCTCGAGGGCATGGGCGACCAACATATTGACGTCGCCCTCCGCCGCGCTGAATCCAAGTTCGGCCTGAGCCTGACGGTGGAGCCGCTCAAGGTGCCGTACCGCGAGTCCATCACCCGCAAGGCCGAGGGCCATCACCGCCACAAGAAACAGACCGGCGGCGCGGGCCAGTTCGGCGAAGTCTACCTGCGCATTGAGCCGTTACGCGACGGCTCGGACTATGAGTTCGGCGACGAGCTGGTGGGCATGAACCTCTCGAAGAGCTACCTGCCGCCCATTGACAAAGGTATCCGCTCCGTGCTGGAAAGCGGCGTGATCGCCGGCTACCCGGTGCGCGGCGTCAGGGTCATCGTCTATGATGGCAAGGAGCATCCGGTGGACTCAAAGCCCATTGCCTTCGAGACCGCCGGGCGCGAAGCGTTCAAGAAAGCCGTCGAGGCCGCTAACCCGGTGCTGCTGGAGCCGATTATGCGCCTGAAGGTGACCGTGCCCGAAGCCAACATGGGCGATGTGCTCGGCGACCTGAACACGCGCCGCGCTCGTGTGCAGGGCATGAACACCGAGGCCGGCAAGAGCGTGATCGAGGCCGAAGTGCCGCTGGCCGAGGTGCAGCGGTATGTAACGGAATTGCGCTCGCTCACCAGCGGGCGCGGCCTCTTCAGCCTGGAATTCGAGCGTTACGACGTGGTGCCGACCCACATCGCCCAGCCGATCATCGCCGCCCACAAGAAGGAGAAAGCGGCGGAAAGCGACGAGTAGCCGAAGGGGCTCCGCTCAGGGCCGCTCGCCCAGCACGACGCGCACCTCGCGCTGCTGGCCCTGGCGGATGATCGTCAGCGTCACCTCCTGCCCGGGGCGCGTGCGGTTGATCAGGTAGCTCATCAAATCCTCGAAGTCGTTCACCGTGCGTCCGTCAATGGCGATGATCAGGTCGCCGTCGCCGGCCAGGGTGCGGCTGCCCGAGTCGCCGCGCAGGCCGGCCCGCTCCGAAGGGCCGCCCGCCGTCACCTCCACCACGTATGCGCCCGTCGTCTGCGGCAGGTTCAATTCCTCGATCAAAGATAGCGGCAGCTCGGAGCGCGCGCTGATGCCGAGGAACGGATAGACGAAGCGCCCGTCGCGGATGAGATAGGGCACGATCTGGCGCACGGTGTTCGAGGCGATGGCATAGCCCACGCCGGAGTTGACACCGCTCTCGGTGCTAATGGCGCGGTTGACGCCGATGACTTCGCCTGCCAGATTGAGCAACGGTCCGCCGGAGTTGCCGGGGTTGATGGGCGCGTCCGTCTGGATCGTATCCGGCGCGGAGAATTGCCGCCCGCTGACAAAACTTGGCTCGAGCAGACGGCCCAGACCGGAGATGACGCCGACCGTCATTGTGCCGGCGCGGCCGAATGGGTTGCCGATGGCGACGGCGCGCTGGCCCACCTTCACCATGTCCGAGTCGCCTAGCGGCAGCGGCTGCACGCCTTCCGGCACGCGCTCCACCTTCACCACCGCCAGGTCGGCGTCCACATCCACGCCCACGACCCGGCCGCGCACCTTGAGCCCGGAGGCGAAGTCCACCTCGATCATCGTCGCGCCTTCCACCACGTGCTGGTTGGTGATGATGTGGCCCTCGGCATCATACAAGAAGCCGGACCCCTGGCCGAAGTCGTTATCGCCGTTGGTCACCGTCAGCGAGACGACCGCCGGGTTGGCGCGCTCATACAGAGCGATCAGCGCTTCTTCCTCGGACGAGGTGATGCTGACCGGTGGCAAGACCTGTGGGGGAGAAGTGACGGCCACGGGCACCAGCTGCGTCACCACGACCGGGGCGCCGGTAGGCGCAGGCTGAACGGGCGCCTGGCTCAACGTACAGGCCAGGCCGGCGATGATCAAGGCAATGACCACGGCGGGAAAGCGAAAAGCAGTCGGCATGACGATCTCTCCCAGACAAAGACGAGACATCCCAAACGACTCTTCCGGAAACAAAATTTCCAGGCCAAGCCGACGGCGTTGCCGTCGCCTAAACCGTATTTCCGAAAGGGCCAGATGACTGTAGCGCGCCCGGATAAATTGCAGGTGAGTCTTGCCTCAATACCGGCTAGAAAAGGCCTGCCGGGCGTGATGGGCTCGGGATCGCCAACCCCTATTTCTTGCGGAGCGCAGCTAATTCCCTGATCAGCTGGCGCTCTCGCTCGCTGAGGTGGGTCGGGATCTTGACCATCACCCGCGCGTACAGGTCGCCGTGGGTCTGCGGATCGCGCAGCTTGGGCATGCCGCGCCCGCTCAGCCGGAACGTCTTGCCGGACTGGGTCTCCGGCGGAATAGTCAGCACCACATCGCCGCCGAGCGTGTGCACTTTGACCTCGCCCCCGAGCAGCGCCGTGTACATATCCACCGGCACGTCGGTGCGCAGGTCGTCGCCGTCGCGCTGAAAGGTCCCGTTCGGCAGTACATTGATCACCAGATACAGGTCGCCCGGCGGGTTGCCGGGCGCCCCCTCACCCGCGATGCGCACGCGCGTGCCGGTCTTCACACCGCGCAGGATGTCTACTTTGCGCTCCTGCGCGCCCTTCTGCAGGGTGCGTGTCGTGCCGTGGTAAGCCTCTTCCAGCGTCACCTCCACCGGCTGTTCGATGTCTTCACCGCGCCTGTGTAGTTGCGTGCGATACGCCGTGCCTGCGCCGCCGAAGCCGCCGGCCCCGCCAAAGAGCATGTTGAAGAAATCGGAGAAGCTGTTGCCGCCCGCGCCCGCTCGCCCGAACAGGTCGTTCGGGTCGTGATACTCGACGCGCGTCCCGCCGCCCATCCACTGTCCCCAGTCGAAGCCGCCGCCCGGCCGGCCGGCGCGCTCCCATTGCGCGTAGCTCGAGCCGAGCTGATCGTAACGAGCCCGCTTCTGCGGGTCGCTCAGCACCTCGTACGCCTCGTTGATGTCCTTGAATTTCTCCTCGGCGGCTTTATTGCCCGGGTTCTTGTCCGGGTGATATTTTTGCGCCAGTTTGCGGAAGGCGGCTTTGATCTCCTTCTCCGTCGCCGTTTTGCTGACGCCGAGAATCTTGTAGTAATCCTTGTAGTCCATAGCGAGTTGGATTCTAGCCGAAAAAGCATTGGACGCGCGTTAGACCCACCCGCCGCTCGCTTAGACCTGCCGGGTTTACGGAGAGGGCGATTGCGCCCGATTACGGCTCAGCCCGGTCGGTCTGAGTGAAGGCGTTTCCTCTGATCTTCCAAACGTGCTATATTTCGGTCCATGCCCACTCAGCCCGAGAAAATCCTGGTCGTTGAAGGCGACGTCGAGGTGCTCGATCTGGTCGCCCAGCAGGTGCTGGCCCCGATGGGCTACACCGTCGCTACCGCGACCAATGGCCCGGCGGCGCTGCAGACGGCGCTCAAGCTGCAGCCGGATATCCTCATCGCCGCCTTCGACCTGCCCGGCCTCTCCGGCCTGGATTTGCTGACGGCCCTGCGCAGCCAGCAATCCACCGCCTACGTCATCGTGCTCGGGCCGAAGGGGACGGAGCGGCATATCCTCGAAGCCTTCCGCCTGGGTGCGCGCGATTATCTGACCAAGCCGGTGCGCGAAGCCGAATTAGTGACGGCCCTCGACCGTGCGACCGCCGAGCTGGGCCTGCGCCGCGAGCGGGAGCAACTGGCGCAGAAGCTGACCCAGGCCAATCAGCAACTGGAGCGGCGGCTGCGCGAACTGACCACGCTCTACGGCATCGGCAAGGCCGTCACTGCTATCACCGACCTCAACCAGTTGTTCGCCCGCCTGCTGGACGGCGCGCGCCAGGTGACCGAGAGTGAGATCGCCTGGCTGCTGTTAGCGGACGAGCTGCAAGCCAACAAGCTGGTGCTGCGCGCCACGCGCAACGTGCCGCCGCTGGCCGGCCTCAAGCTCAACCAGCCGTGGGACGACGGCCTCTCCAGCCTGCTGCTGCTCTCCGGCGAAGGCCTCACCCTCGCCGGCGAGCCGCTGGCGAAGATGAACGCCGGGCGCATCGTCAAGGCGGCGGTGGCCGCGCCCATCAAAGCCAAGGATCAGGTGATGGGGGTGATCGTGGCTGGCAACAGGACCGGCAAGCCATTCAGCGAGCGCGATCAGGCCATGCTCTCTGCCGTCGCGGATTACGCCACCATCGCGCTGATGAACGCGCGCCTGTTCCAGGAGATCGAGGCCCGGGCGCGCGCGTTACAACTGTCATACGATGAGCTGCGCAAGGCGGGCGGCGACGCAGCGGCGGCGGCGCGCTTCAAAGAAGTGCAAAGCCGACTGCAACATATCCACACCAGCCTGGACGCCGTGTTGCGAGGCGAGGTCGGTCCACTCTCGGCCAAGCAGGCCGAGGTGCTGCGCCTGATCGCCGACCGCCTCGACCAGATTCGACGCGGCGCCGCCGCCGGCGCTGCTTCGTAGCTCCTGATATGCCATCCGCAAAAGTCCTGGTTGTTGACGATGCCGCCCACATGCGCGAGGTGGTGGCGGATTACGTTCTGCGGCCTCGCGGCTACGCCGTGCTCATGGCCGAGAGCGGCGAGCAGGCGCTGGAGATTGCCCAACACGAACCGCCCGACCTGATCATCAGCGACATCAAAATGCCGGGCCTCTCCGGCATTGATCTGATCCGCGCCGTTCACCGCGACCGGCCCGGCCTGCCGGTGATCCTCATCACCGCTGAAGGCTCCGAGCAAATTGCCCAGCAGGCGCTCCGGGCCGGCGCCGCCGATTACTTCATCAAGCCGTTCGACCCCGACGAGCTGCTGCACTCGGTGGAGCGTGCGCTGGCGCGCCCGGACGCTGCGTCGCTTAGCGCTTCTCCAACGCCTGCGGCGGAACACCCCCCAACGGCGCGAGCGCTGACGCCGGAGACCTGCCAGCATATTCTGTCCGTGATGGACGACGCCGTGCTGGTGCTGGACTCCGCCGACCATGTGCTTTGGCTGAACGCCGCTGCCGAGTTGTTGGGCGTAACGGCAGAAGGGGGCACGGTGACGAACCCGGACCTGGCAGCGTTGTTGGCGCGTCGCCTGGAGCGGGGGGAGATTGTGCTGGACGATGGGCGCAGCCTGGAGGCACGCTTCACGCTGCTGGGCGACGGCGCACGCGTCGCCGTGCTGCGCGACGTTTCCGCCCTCAAACGGCTGGAGCTGGCGAAGTCCGACTTCGTCGCCGCCATCGCCCACGATCTGCGCACGCCGCTGACGGCCATCCTCGGCCATATCGGCCTGCTGGAACGCGTCGGCCCGGTCAATGCCTCGCAGGCCGAGCATCTGCGCCGGGCGCGCGCCGGCGTCCGGGAGATGTCGGCCATGCTGGACGATCTGCTCAACCTCAAGCAATTGGAAAACAACCACTCTGCGCAGCAGGTCGTGATAGACATGGGCCAGCTCGTCAACCAGGTCGTTGAAGCTTTTCTGCCGCAGGCGGCGGCGAAGGCAATCCTGCTGGCCGGCACCGCCGCCTCGGATTTGCCGCCGGTCCTCGGCCACCCCAGCCGCCTGCGGCGGATGCTGAGCAACTTGCTGGACAACGCCCTCAAGTTCACACCGGCCAACGGCGCGATCAGCGTGGTGACCTATCCGCAGGGCGAGTTCGTGGTCATCCACGTCAATGACTCGGGGCCGGGCATTGCGCCCGCCGACCAGCCGCACATTTTCGAGGAGTTCTTCCGCGCCGAGGCCGTGCGCGAGACCCACAGCGGCGCGGGGCTGGGCCTGTTTCTGGTCAAGCGCATCGTGGACGAGCACGGCGGCCGCATCTGGGTCGAGTCCCGGCTCAACGAGGGCAGCCGGTTTACGGTGATGTTGCCGGTGATGAGGCCGGGCGAGGAGTTCAACAAGCGGAGAAACCGCGAGTAGAGCACGGGGTGCGGAAGGCGGGGCCTGCCGACGGGCAAATAAAAAGCCCACTCGGAGCGTGGGCTTTACTCTCGACTCGCCTCTCTATTTCTTGTGCGCTTCGGTCTTCTCCGCCTCGGCCTCGTCGCTGTCCTCCCAACCGATGATCCACACGCACAACCCGGCGACGAGCACGGTGGCGACGATCAGCGCGACCCACTGGTGAACGAGCAGTCCAACATCGCGCGCCTCGAAGGCGACGATGGCGACCATCCCTGCCCCTAACACCACCCAGGCGGAGAGGCGCGGGTGAGTTTTGATCCAGTTAATCAATGGGGTCATCTTATACCGGCCTCAGTACCCGGTCTTCTCTCAGCTTCTTGAACAACAGCCCGGTGTCCGGCGGCATGGACTCGCGGGCCGCCGCGCGCCAGGCGTCCACGCCCAGCTTCTCCGGCGTTTGCGGCGTGTAGCCTTTGTCTTTCAGCGCCTTGGCCGCCGCCGGCGCTATAGTGAGCGGGAGGAACAGGAGCGCAGCCTCGCACTGCAATTCACGCGAGGCAGTCTCCACGGCCTCGAACAGCGGCGGCGCGACGGCCTCCAGCGCCGCGCCCGGCCCCAGGTAAAACTCGTCCACCCGCGAAACCAGGTTCTCCACTTTGAAGCCGGCCACCGCCGAGAGCGTGCCGCCCAGGTTGGCCAGCATGTAAGCCTTGTCGCCGAAGGCGGCAATCACATCGGCGCGCGATAGCTTGCGCTGGCCGCCGGTGGCCTGCTGGATGAAGGCCGCAATCGCGTTGGCGTCGCTCGGCTTGCCGCGCCGCACCTCCACCGCCTTGATCCCGTCGTGCGCCGGGGTGCTGACCAGCGCCCCCGTCTCGACCTTGGCCCCGGCCTTGCCCAGGCGCGCCGTGATCTGGCTGTAGGCCGCCTGCACCTGGTTCCAGGTCTCCTCGAAACTGCCGCTGTTATCAATCACCAGCGTTGCGGCTTTGAGCTTTTCCGATTGCGGCGGCTGGGCGGCGATGCGCTGGCGGGCCTCCGCCGGCGTGAACTTGCGCTTCTCTACCAGTCGCGCTTCCTGCACCGCCTCCGGCGCGTGCACTACCCACAACGCGTCGCAATCCTTGGCCGTGCCGCTCTCGATCACCTTGATGGCCTCGATGACGCACACCGTCGCCTTGGCGCGTTTGATGAGTGCGTCGGTCGCCTGTTTGACCAGCGGATGGATGAGGGCTTCGAGCCGCGTGAGCGCTTCCGGATCGGCGAAGACGATCCGGGCCAGGCGCGGGCGATGGATGTCGCCCTCGGGGGTCAGCACCCACTCCCCGAAGAGTTTGACGACGGCGGCGTAGGCCGGGCCGCCCTTGGCGATGGCCTGATGGGCGAGCGCGTCCGCATCAATGCTGAAGGCGCCCAGGTGCTCGAGCATCTTGCGCACCACGCTCTTGCCGGTGGCGATGTTGCCCGTTAAGGCAATGACGTATTTCCCCGACCAGCGACTCATGCCTGCTTCCTCGGAAAGGTGAGCGGCATTGTAGTGGCGTAGGGCAGACGTGTCAAAGGCCGACGCTACGGACGATCGCCGCGAAAGATGTTATTGCCGGCGGCGATGTAGAAGCGTTTGCTCGAGTCGATGGCCAGCGCTGAGATGGGGGCGGGCAGCGGCGTGGCCGGCTGGAACTGGCGCGTGAAGTTGAGCTTGAGGCTGAGTTGATACAACCCGTTGTTGGCGGGGTTGATGAGGAACAAGGACGGCTCCGGCGGTTCATCGTAAATGATGCCGGCCGGCCGGGTCAGGTCGGAGAGGCGGTCGCCGCCGGTGTGGCCGGGGCGCGGGTCGTTGAAGGGCAACGTCTCGATACAGGTCGCCGAGGCGGTGGCGAAGGCGCGCAGGCAACTGGATAGACGGCCGTCGGCGCGCTGCAGGAAGACCTCGCCGTTGGCGATGACGAAGTCGGTCACATCCTTGAGGTCGTAGATCACGCCACCAAAGTATGGGCGCGGCGCTTCCGTGAACAGGCCACCGGAGGCCTGGTATTGCCAGAGCTGGTTCTGGCCGATGTCGAGGAGGTACAGGCTGTCGGCGTACACCTCCAGGCCGATAGGCTGCACCCAGCCCACCTCCGGCGGTGGGAGGTAGCTGCCGAGCGGTGGCTCGCCGGCGCGGCAATACAGCAGACCCCCGGCGTTGTCGAGCGCGATCACCGCGTCGGAGCCGGGGCCGGGCACGACGCTGATATCCACCAGCGGGCCGATGGTCAGCGGGCCGAGCGCGCCGCCGGCGCAGGCAAAGTTTTCGTCGAGCACGTAGACATCGGGAGTGTTCTGAGTCAACCGCCAGACGCGGTTGCGGGCGACGTCGAGCGCGTAGATGTCGCGGCCCACCGGCAACACGCGCGTCAGTTTGGACTCGCGGCTCACGCCTGCCGGCAGCAGCGGTGTGTAGGTCACGCGCATCGTCCAGGTCACCTCATCCAGCCGGCTTTGCGCCTCCCACCGCAGCTGTGCGATCTCCGGACTTCCCGGCTTCAATGCTTCGGCGCGCTCGATCCATTCCAGGGCGGCCTCCCAATGCGGGCGCGCGGCCAGCAGGTCGGGCGAGCTGCGCCCGTTGGAGACGGCTAGCTGCGCCTGTTGCAGAGCCTCGTCAAATTGCTGGCCCTGCCCGATCTGCGTGTAGATCAACAACGCCACGGTGACGACGACCAGCGGCAGTCCGAGGGCGATGCCGACCTGAACCGAGGTTGGCACCACGAACAGGCCGTCGCGCTGCAGCATGCCTTCCGGCAGGAGGCGGGCCAGCAGGCGCCGGAAACTGCGCGCCGACTCGGTCAGCGTCACACCCAGCGCGCGGCCAAATGCGCGCAGGCCGTGCTGCGCCTTTTCAACCACGCCGCCAAGGTCGAGGCGCGCCGTCTCCGGCTCGCGCTTGAGCAACGGCGGCTCGTCCTCAAGAAGAGCCTGCGGCTCGGCGACCGGTTCCTCCGCCTGCCAGCGGGCAGCGCCCGCGCCGTTGCGTGTGGGTGGCGGCGCGTTGACGGCCTCGGCTTCTTCAACTTGGACCTGGACTTGGACTTTCACCGGCTCGGCCGCCGGCTCAGGGTCGGCGTGTGGGGCGAGGCGCGGGCGCAGGCGGCCAGCCCATTCGGTGAGGGGGAGGCGCGGTAGGGGGGGGAGAAGAGGTTCACGAGCGGGGGCAGCCTCGACGGGAAGCGGCTCAGGTTGCTCGGCGCTGCCGACGACGCCCGCCGGCTCCAGGCGCGCCAGCAGCGCAGTGAAGTCGCCCTCGGCGGCGGCCTTGAGGCGCTCGGCGGCGGCGCTCAAGGTCGCCAGCTCGCCCAGCCCGTTCAGGCCCGGTTGGCGCCACTGCGCATTGCCGCTCAAGGCGATGTACGCGCCGAGCGTGAGTGTGGTGTGGAAGTAGTGCGTGTCCAGTGTGTCGCTCAGGCCGAGCGGACGGCCTGTTGCGGTGGCGCGTTGCAGCAGGTCACCCTGTGCTACGACGACGGCTCCCGGCCCACACCATACGGCATAGAAATCACTCTGGCGCAGCGCCGCACAGATCAGGCTGGCCTGCATGGGCTTGCCGCCGGGCAGGCCGGCGGTCAGATTGTTCTCGAGCAGGTTCCGGTTGACAGCGCTCAGCGCCTGGCGCGCGGCCGCGGTCACCGAGCCGGGCGAGCCGAAGTAGGCGTTGGCCGCCAGGCTCAGCAGCTCGGCGTAACGCTCGGCCTCGATGGCATGGCGCGAACGCAGAGTCAGACAGAGCAACAGCGTGTCTTTTTCGCGGCCCCGGGCCGCGCGGCGCGGCGCGACGAAGGTCGCCATCCCAGGCGGCTCATCCAGACTCGTCTGTCCGCCGACGACGCCGAACAGCAGTGTATCCACATCGTAGCGTGCGGGCATAGCGGCAGGGATTATAGATGAGGCGTCTTGAATGGCAAGCATAGCACGGCTTCCAGCCGCAACTCCAAAAATCTTCGCGGTTGTGATCGCTTCTCAAAAGTACTTAGGGGGCGTGGATGCAAGGAGTATGCCGTCGGGCTGCTGTGCGAAGCCCAAATCATCTGCTCCATCATGCGGGGGCATAGAGCTTGCACCGGCCGGGCCGGCGACTCTGCCAACGGAGACCATCTTAATCCCACCTTCGCCTATGCTCGCCTTCGGTATAATTCGCACGGCTCGATTTGAGCATCACCCCTTCGTCCATTCCCTGGCCATGACTTCCTCGCGGTCCAGAACCGGCTCCCTAGATGAACAAAAAGCCTGGAGCCAGTATTTCGCTTACCTCATCAAGACCCTGGCCGATCCGGATGCCGGGGTGCGTGCCCGCGCTGCGCGCATCCTGGGCGAGAACCGGGAGCCGCAGGCCATCGGTGCGCTCACCAGCCTGTTGATGGATGATCCGGACATGCGTGTCCGCCAGCAGGCGGCGCTGGCGCTGGGCCGTATTGGCGCTGTGGAGCCGCTGGTGGATGGGCTGCAATCGCCCGACGTGCAGGTGCGCCTGCTCATCACCCAGGCGCTCGGCAGCCTCGGCGACCCGCGCGCCGTGAAGCCTCTCATTATGGCCCTGCGCGATACCCACGCGGAGGTGCGCAGCCAGGCTGCCTTCGCCCTGACGAAGATGGGCGCGCCGGCAGTGGAGCCGCTGCTGCTGACACTCAGCCACACCGACCCGGTGGCGCGCTGGAGCGCGGCGCGCGTGCTTGGCAGCCTCGGCGACCCGCGCGCTGTGCCTGCGCTGGAACGCCTGCTTGATGACGACACCCCCGTCCCCGTTAGCCGCACGACGGGCAATCTGCGCGCGACACGCCCGATCCAGACCGTGGGCCAGGCCGCGCGCCAGGCGCTCGAGCATCTCCGGCAACAGAGCTAGCCCATGCCGCAGGAAACCCTTGGCTATGTGGAGATGGAGTGGACGTGCCGGCGCTGCGGCACGAAGAACCCCGGCCTGAAAAAACTTTGCCAGAACTGCGGCGCGCAGATGGAGGCCGATCAGCAGTTCGAGAAGCCTGCCGAGAGCGCCCTCGTCACCGACGCCGAGAAAATCGCCCAGGCGAAAAGGGGCGCAGATGTTCATTGCCCCTTCTGCGGCACGCGTAACTCGGCCGACGCCAAGGCCTGCATCCATTGCGGCGGCGACCTGACCAAAGGGCAGAAACGCGAGGCCGGCCAGGTGGTCGGTGCGTACTCGACGGCGCCCGCCGCTCGAGTCAAGTGTCCGGCCTGCGCCACGGAGAACGCTCCTTCAGCCGCGAACTGCGTCAGCTGCGGACGTCCCCTTGGTCACATGAGCGCAGGGCCGGCCACTGCCGCTGCCCCACGCCCTGCGGCGCGCACGCCCGCTTCGCCGCTCATCCTCGGCCTCATCGCCCTGCTTGCCACTTTGTGCCTGTGCGGCCTGGGCTTCTTCATCTTTCAAGCCTTCAACACCACCGATCTGGTCGGCGCCGTTCAGGCCGTGCGCTGGGAGCGCAGCCTGGGGCTGGAGGCGCGCATCCCCGTCCAGCGTCAGGCCTGGGCCGACCAACTGCCCGCCGAGGCGACCGTCGGCGCATGCGAGTCGCGACCGCGTGAGAAGCGCAGCGCGCCCGACCCCTCGCGTCGCTCCGAAAAAATCTGCGGCACACCCTACACGGTAGATCTCGGCAACGGCCTGAGCGAGGTGCGGCAGGATTGCGAGTACCAGATTTACGATGACTACTGCCCATACCAAGTGCTCGAATGGTCCGAGGTGGATCGGGTGACGGCGCGCGGTGTGGACCTCAACCCCTTCTGGCCGCCAGTGACGTTGCGCGAGGGTCAGCGCCAGGGCCGGGCGCGCGAGGTTTACACGGTGACCTTTTTCAGCGACGGCCGGACGTATGAGTATGCGCCGCGTAACGAAGAAGAGTTTGTCCAATTCCAGCCGGGCAGCCGCTGGACGCTGACCGTCAACGGCCTTGGCGCCGTCACCACCGTTGCGGCGGCGCCGTGACGTTCGCCGGGTGAGGGGTGATACAACCTCGGCACGCTTTCACGAAAAATCTCGGGCGAAGCGCGAGGGACTCGCGCTTCTTTGTTGTCTGGCCATTGGCGCAGACCCTGACGGTGGAACGGAAACCCCCATGCAATTGGACATCGAGCGTGACCCTGCCATCTTCGATGCGCTCAAGGACGAGTGGAACGACCTGCTGGCGAGCGGCGTGAGCCGCACACCGTTTCTACGCGCCGAATACCAGCGTAGCTGGTGGGAGCACCGCGGCGGCGGTGAGTGGCCGAAGGCCGAGCTGTGCGTCGTCGTGGCGCGCGAGGGCGGGCGGCTGGTCGGTGTCGCCCCACTGTTTGCGGCGACGAACCGCGACGGCCGGCGCGCGCTGCTGCTCGTCGGCAGTATCGAGATCTCCGACTACCTCGACTTCCTCGTCGCCCGCGCCGACGTGGACGTGTTCTGCGCCGCCTTGCTCGATCGGCTGACGCAACCGGATGCGCCGCCGTGGGAGGTGCTCGACCTGTACAACCTGCCCGCCGTCTCACCGACGCGGGCCGCCCTGGGCCGGGCCGCTGCCGCGCGCGGCTGGGCGGCGACCGAAAAAGCGCTCGAACCATGCCCGACCATCCCCCTGCCCGGCGACTGGGAGACTTACCTCAACACCATGGTCGAGAAGAAAGAACGGCAGGAGATTCGGCGCAAGCTGCGCCGGGCCGAAGGCGGCGAGCAGAAGGTGACCTGGCGGCTGGTGGACGCCTCGAGCGACAGCGATGACCTGGCCGTCGAGGCCGAGGCTTTCCTCAACCTGATGGCGCTGACGCCGGACAAGGCGCGCTTCCTCACGCCGGCCATGCGCGCGCAGTTCCGCGCCACGCTGCGCGCCGCTGCCGCCCACGGCTACCTGCATCTCGCGTTTCTGGATATGGACGGCGTGCCGGCGGCAGCCTACTTCAGTTTCGACTATGGCAACCGGCTGTACGTGTACAACTCCGCCATTGACCCGCGCTACAGCGCGCTCTCGGTGGGCTGGGTGCTGCTGGCCTATCTGCTTCAGTGGAGCATCGCGCACAAGCGCCGCGCCTTCGACTTTATGCGCGGCGGCGAAGATTACAAGCTTCGCTTCGGCGGCGTGCCAGGCGTCATTTATCGTGTACAACTCAGCGCGAAGCTGACCGCCGACGAACTGGGCGGCGAACCGCTGGTCACCGACAACCCCGCCGAGGCCGAATTCTTCCCGAACTAAAAAGCGGGCCGCTTGAGGCGGTCGGCCCGCTTTTTCTGCGCGCTTTCCACGAACTCTGCGAATGAAGACTACGCTGTCACCGGGCGGTTGTTCAGCCGCCGCGCCGGTTTGCCGAGCACGCCCCTGACCTGCGACTCGAAATCGTGATGAGAGATAGGTTTGGCGAGAAAGCCGTCCGCCAGCATCGCTTCGGCCTTGACGCGATTTTCGCCGGTGCGCCAGGCGGTGATGAAGATGATGGGGGCATCGGTGACGGGGATCAACTCCTCGTAGACTTCCCAGCCGTTCGTCTCCTCCAGCATCACGTCGAGGATGATCACGTCCGGCGGCCGGCGCCGGCAAACCTCCACCGCCTGCGCGCCGTTGAGCACGTACTCATGCTCGAAACCGATGATGTCGGCCATATAGCCGAGCATCAGCGCCATGTCGGGGTCATCGTCCACAATCAACACGCGAGGCATAGCAACCAAAGGATAACACAAAACCACCGCCCATTTCAGGCGGTGGTACGCTGGTAAGAGGGTCGCCCGGAGGCGCGCCGTTGCCTCCCTTTCGGAGTGGGAGAGGATGATGTTGAAGGCAGATTATCCGTAGGCGAAGCGTTCTTCCTTCCAGACGTCGGCCTCGTTGTGATAGCCGGCCTGCTCCCAGAAGCCCAGCCGGTCGTGCGCAAGAAACTCCAGCCCGCGCAGCCACTTGCCGCCCTTCCAGAAGTACGGCGTCTTGTACGCCTCGCCCGGGATGTGGCCGACGACGCCGCGCAGCGGATAGCCGTGGTCGGGCGTGAGCGGCTGGCCGTCGAAGTGGGTGGCCAGCAGGAAGTTCGGCGCGAAGGCGACTTCAAGCGGCACGTTCACCGTGAAGCCGTACTCACAGTGCTGCAGCAGATACTTCGCCGTAGGCTTGGGCTTGATGAAGCCCTCGTCCACCAGCGTCTTGAGCGAGACACCCTCCCATTCCGTGTCGAACTTGCTCCAGCGCGTCACGCAGTGGATGTCCATCTTGACTTTGGTGCGCGGCAGCTGGCTGAATTCATCCCACGTCCACACCACTTCCTGCTCCACTTCGCCAAAGACGCGCAGGGTCCAGGTCTGCGGGTTGAAGGGCGGCACCGGCCCGTAGTGCAGCACCGGGAAGCGCTGTGTCAGCGCCTGTCCCGGTGGTAACCGGCCCTCTAGCCTGAGCTGTTCTTCTTGCTCTCGCCGCCCGAAAAGTTTGTTCAGCATAACGACTCCTGATGGCCTGGTGGGAGCGGGCAGGCCGACACGTCCCACTGTAGACGCGAGGAAACGGGCTTTGTTACAAAGCCTGCCCACCTATCTATTTGTCTGTTTCTTCTCCGCTTCTCTGCCTCGCCGCCTCTTCGCTCTCGTCGGTAAACAACGGCAGATGCCCCAGCGCGATGATCTTCTCCCACCGGGAGCGCTCGCCCTCGGTGAAGATGGCGGCTTCGGCCACATCCTGCGCGCCGGCCCGGTTCAGCACCAGCCGCATCCCCTGCAGCGTCGAGCCGGTGGAGATCACGTCATCCACCAGCACCACACGCTTGCCCGCGACCTTTTCCTGATCCTTCTCGTCCAGGTAGAGCGTCTGCGGCTGGCCGGTGGTGATGGAGAGCGTCTCCGCCTGGATGGCGTCGCCCATGTAGGGTTTATAGCTCTTGCGCAGGACCACGTACGGTTTGTGTGTCAGCAGCGCCAGCGCGTGGATGAGCGGGATGCTCTTGGTCTCGGCGGTCACCAACACGTCGTATTCCACTTCCGCCAGCTTCTCAGCTATGGCGCGCGCGGCGGCCTCCACCAGCTCGGTGTCGCCGAGGATGTTGAGCACGGCGATGCGCAGGCCGGGCTTGACCTCGAACAGCGGCAGTTGGCGCTTCACGCCGGCCACCTCAATGGCATATGACTCGCGGATGGGGGGCATAGCTTGCTCCTGAAGATCCAGACGCGAAGATTTTACCGTAACTCAGCGCTTGGACACGCCCAGCCTCTTTCGTCCTGGCAATGGCGCGTGACGCGATCCGCGTTGCCCGTCGGCCCGGTAGACGCCGCTGAGAATGTTAGACGCCTTCGACTGCAAGATGGTGTGCGGCTTTTTTCTGCCGGTGCGACGGCTCGCTCAAGGCGCTTGTTTATCGTGAGGGGAAGCACTGAGCAGGCTGACCTCACCGAGGATATTGGTGGACCAACGGCCCAATGATTCGATGGGTTGGCAGCACGTTCGAGCGAAGTTCGGGCGTGTTAGCAACGAAAAAGCCGCACTGCCAGACCTGAAATGGGGCCAGACAGCACGGTGTTGTGTTTGAGCAGAAAACAGTATCAGGGGAGGCGCGTCACGCGCAAGTCATCAAAACGTACCTCCGCCGGAGCATTGTCAAAGGTCTGCGCGAACAGGCCGATATCGCCCGAGCTAAAGTTGTAATCCTGCACTTCCGCAATCTGCGTCCCGTTGGCGTATAAACGCAGGAAACCGTCGTAGCACTCCAAGACGAGCTGGTACTTCTCTACGCCGGTCGGCACCGCGTCGGAGGGCTGCCACTGGTTGTTGGTCACGTCGGTCAGCACGGTGTATTCGCCCTCCAATTTGCGGATGACGGCGTAGAAGCCATCGCCGGTTACGCCGCCCATGTAAAAGTTGTC